>NZ_JBNCAB010000030.1:0-75976 GCF_049805555.1 Burkholderia sp. DN3021
GGCCCGTGCCGGCTTCGCGGCCTGCTCCGGCGGGGCGGCCGCGTCCGGCGGCACGTCGCCTGCCGCCGCGGGCTGCATGCCCGGCTGCGCCATCGCGAGGCTCGCGAGCTGGTTGAACTGCGACTGCAGCAGGTTCCACCAGCCGGCCGGGTCGAATGCCTGCTGTGCGTCGTCGCCTGCCGGCGGCGCATCCTCGGCGTCCGTCGGCGTCGGCGCATCGCCCGGCGACGCCGACGCGGCTTTCGCCGCCTGCGCCGCGGCGATGGCCGCTTCCTCGGCCGCCGACATCGAGCTTTGCGCGAACGCGCCGAACGCACGCAGCGTCGCAAGCGTCGCGCGCTGCACCTCGAGCGCCTGGATCGCGGACTGCAGCATCCCGAGATTGAGCTTCAGCCATTGCTCGACCGCGCGCAGATCGGTGATCCGCTTGTCGAGTTCCTCGACGCTCGTGAGCGGCGCCATCATGTCGGACATGCTCGACAGCGACGGCGGCAGCCCATGCGTGGCGCCCGGAAACGACGTCATCCCGCCGAACGGCGACATCCGCATCATGTCCCACATCCGGTCCATCATGTCGGCGGGCTTGAAGCCGGCAAAGCCGGCGAAAGGGTTGGCGCCGGAGGCATCGGTCGTCATACGGGCATCCTGGTTGACTGGGGGAGCGAGGCGGCCGCCATGCGTCGCGCAGCCGCGCGTGGTTCGATCATAGCGCGCGTCAGAACGGCGCGTCGCCGGGGAAGTCGGGCGGACGCCGCTCGCGCAGCGAGCGGATGCCTTCCTGCACGTCGGGCCCCGAGAAGCCCATGAATTCGAGCGCGAGCGACGTGTCGAAGGTCGGCCCGGCCATGCGCAGCCAGTTGTTCAGCGCGTACTTGGTCCAGCGAATCGCCGACTGCGAACCGTGCGCGAGCCGCTCGGCCACTTCGTATGCCTTCGGCAGCAGGTCGGCCGGCTCGACCGCGAGCGATACCAGCCCGATCCGCTCGGCCTCCGCGCCGCTCACGGGCTCGCACAGCAGCAGGTAGTACTTCGCCTTCGCCATCCCGCACAGCAGCGGCCACACGATCGCCGCGTGGTCGCCGGCCGCGACGCCGAGCCGCGTGTGGCCGTCGATGATGCGCGCATCCTTCGCGGCGATCGAGATGTCGGCGAGCAGCCCGGCGACGAGCCCCGCGCCGACGGCCGGACCGTGCATCGCCGACACGATCGGCTTGCTGCAGTTGATCACGTTGTAGACGAGGTCGCGCGCCTCGCGCCACACGCGGGCGCGCACATCGAAGTCGTTCGCCATCTCCTCGACGAGCGCGAGATCGCCGCCCGCCGAAAAACCCTTGCCTTCGCCGCGGATCACCGCGACGCGCGTGTCGGGATCGCGGTCGACGTCGCGCCAGATGTCGGCGAGCTCGCGATGCATGCGCGCGTTCGCGGTCGCGAGGCCGCTGCGGTTCGCGCCCTCGCCGCTCATCACGATGTCGAGCACGCCATGGTCGCGGCGCGTCACCTTCAGTGCTTCGTAACCGCCGTACGCGGCGAGATCGGCCATGCGCCTGCTCCTTGCTCGAGGCTCTTGAATCGAGTGTAGCCAAGCCCGCGCGGGCAAACATCAGGCGAAACCCGGCGCGCGGGCCGGGGCCGGGTTTCGCGCGGGCGCTGCGTGCCCGCGTGACTTACGCCGCGCCGTCGGGCGGTGCGACCGATTGCTCGATCGCGCCGAAGATCGACTTGCCGGCCGCGTCGAACATCTCGATGCGCACGGTGTCGCCGTAGCGCATGAATTCGGTCTGCGGCGCGCCCTGCTCGATCGTCTCGAGGCAGCGCTTCTCGGCGATGCAGCAGTAGCCGCGCTTCGCATCCTTGTTCGACACCGTGCCCGAACCGACGATCGAGCCGGCGCGCAGGTTGCGCGTCTTCGCCGCGTGCGCGACCAGCTGGCCGAAGTGGAACACCATGTCGGTGCCCGCATCGGGCTGGCCGACCTTCCTGCCGTTCCAGTGGACGATCATCGGCCGGTGCACGCGGCCTTCGCGCCATTCGTCGCCGAGCTCGTCGGGCGTCACGGCGACCGGCGCGAACGCGGTGGCCGGCTTGCTCTGGAAGAAGCCAAAGCCCTTCGCGAGCTCGGCCGGAATCAGGTTGCGCAGCGACACGTCGTTCACGAGCGTGACGAGCCGCACGGCCTTCAGCGCGTCGTCGGGCGATGCGCTCATCGGCACGTCGCCGGTGATCACCGCGACTTCCGCCTCGAAATCGATGCCCCATTCCTCGGACGGGCACACGACGTCGTCGCGGGGCCCCAGGAAATCGTCGCTGCCGCCCTGGTACATCAGCGGATCGGTCCAGAACTCGGGCGGCATCTCCGCGCCGCGCGCGCGGCGCACGAGCTCGACGTGGTTCACGTACGCGGAGCCGTCGGCCCACTGGAATGCGCGCGGCAGCGGCGCCATGCAGTTGGCCGGATCGAACGAGAACGCATTGCGCGCGCGGCCGTGGTTCAGCGCGTCGTACAGATCGCGCAGCTGCGGCGCGTAGAACGCCCAGTCGTCGAGGACGCGCTGCAGCGTCGGCGCGATCGCGTCGGCGATCGCCGCGGTGTGCAGGTCGCGCGACACGACGATCAGCTGGCCGTCGCGCGTGCCGTCCTTCAGCGAAGCAAGTTTCATAAGGGGAATCTGCCGTTGTAGTGACGATGGAGGGAATCTATTTTACGATGGTGAATCCATGCGGCGCGCCACGATCGCGCACGCCGTTTTCGCCCCGATCCTTGCCGCATTTTCGCGCACCCGCTGCCCATGCCCGCCAGCCCGCTTCCCGACGACGATCTCGCCGACTCCGACACCGACGACGCCGCTTCCGGCGAGCACGGCGAGAAGGTCCGTTCCGGCATCCAGTCGATCGAGGTCGGCTTCCGCCTGCTCGACGTGCTGACGAGCGAGCCGCGCGCGATGATGCTGCGCGACCTCGCACAGCGCGCGGGCATGAGTCCTGCGAAGGCGCACCGCTACCTGGTCAGCTTTTCGCGGCTCGGCGTCGTGTCGCAGGACCCCGTGTCGGGCCGCTACGAGCTCGGCGGCTTCGCGCTGCAGATGGGGCTCGCGCGGCTCGCGCGCGTCGACGGCGTGAAGCTCGCGCGGATCGCGCTGACCGAATTCCGCGACCGCCTCGACCAGACGGTCGGCATCGCGGTGTGGGGCAACCAGGGGCCGACGATCGTGCACTGGATGGAATCGAGCCATCCGGCGAAGGCGTCGCTGAAGCTCGGCGACGTGATGCCGCTGCTCGGTTCCGCGACCGGGCTGCTGTTCGCCGCATACCTGCCGCGCAGCAAGACCGCCGCGATGCTCGAGCGCGAACTCGCCGATACGCGCCGCTCGCCGCATCACGGCGGCCCGCGCACGCTCGACGAAGTCGACGCGGTGCTGGCCGACGTGCGCGAGCACGAGGCCGCGCGCGTCGAAGGGATGCTGCTGCCGACGATCCACGCGTTCTGCATGCCCGTGTTCGACGCGGTCGGCGAGCTCGCGCTCGCGATCGTCGCGCTCGGCCAGGAAGGCTCGTTCGATATCGCGTGGGGCGGCGAGATCGACACCGCGCTGCGCGCGTGCGCGCGGAAACTGTCTTACGAACTCGGCTATAGTCCCGACGCGCGCGGCGCCTGACGCGCGCGAGACGCCCCGATACACCCCGGTACACGCCGCGCACCGCGAACGCGCGGCGCCTCCGACGGTCCGATTCCTGTGGCGCGCGCTGCGCGCCCGATGTCACGCGACCACCCCGACCCCGTTCCGATGCCCATGCAGCCTGCCGACATCCGCCCGCGTCACGCCCTGCCCCGCCGCTGGCTGCGCGTGGGCGTCGCGCTCGTCGTCGTGCTGGTGCTGCACGCGCTCGCCGCGATCTGGCTGATGCGCAATCGCGAATCGTTCACGCCGTCCGCGCCCGCCGAGGTTCCCGTGCAGATCGAGCTGCTGAAGCCGCAACCGATCGAGCGCCAGCCCGCGCCGCCCGAGCCGAAGCCGGTCGAGCATCCAGCCGCCCCCGCGGCGGCCGCGCCCAAGGCCGCCGCACCGAAGCCCGCACCGTCGCCCGAGCCGGTCCTCACGTCGACGCAGACGGCCGAGCACGGCGAGCCGCCGCCGGCTGCCGCGTCCGCGGCGAGCGGCATACCGGGTGCATCGGGTGCATCGGGCACGCACGCCGCATCGGCCGCCGGCGCCAGCAGCGCCGCGACGCCGGGCCCCGCGGCCAGCGGCGTGAAGTTCGCCGCGCCGCCGTCCGGCGACCTGCAGTACGACACGTTCTACAACGGGATGCAGAACATGATCGGCACGATCCACTGGCGCACCGACGGGCGCACCTACGACCTGTCGGTATCGATGCCCGTGCCGTTCGTCGGCCCGTTCACTTATCGCAGCGAAGGCCGCATCGACGCGTTCGGCGTCGCGCCCGACCGTTACGTCGAGAAGCGCGGCAAGCGGCCGGAAGACATCGCGATCTTCAACCGCGAGATCCGGCAGGTCGTGTTCACGCGCACGCCGAACAACGCGCCGCTGCCCGACGGCGTGCAGGACCGCTTCAGCATGCTGATGCAGTTGTCGGGGCTTTTGCGCGGCAACCCGTCCGCCTACAAGCCGGGCGTCACGCAGCAGTTCTTCGTGATCGACAACAACAGCGGCGAGACCTGGCCGATCACGGTGATCGGCGACGAGCAGGTGCAGACGCAGGCCGGCATCATCGACGCGCGGCATTTCATGCGCTTGCCGCGCCGCGACGGCGACACGCGCCGCATCGACATGTGGCTCGCGCCGTCGCTCGGCTGGCTGCCCGCGCGGCTCGTGCAGAGCGAACCGAACGGCGCGCAGATCGAGCTGCTGTGGCACGGCCGGCTCGCGGCGCCGGCCACGCCGTCCGATGCCGCACCGGCAGGCGGCGCAACGAACGCGCCCTCCGGCGCAGCAACGCCCGAGGCATCATCCGCACCGTCCGCGGAACCGGCACAACCCGCGCCGCCTGCCACCGTGCAACCGCCCGCGCAACCGGCCGCACCGCCGGCGTCGTCGCCTGTCACACAGTGAACGCGCATGGATCGGCAATTTCGACCGATTACAGATTTCCGCGAAATGGCCGATGACACTCTTTAACAACTATTTCAGTACACCGGCAGACAATAAGAAACGTTTCATAGACATCGGCTTCTAACCGATACACCCCACGCAACGGGAACGGGGTGTGCTGCGCAAGCCCCTTGAAACCGGCAAGGCTCGCCCCACCTAGGGGACAACAAGGCCAGATGCCACTGCGAAGAGGAGTGCCGCCATGCAAATGATCTACAACAGCCCCAACTACTGCGTCGTCGAATTTGCGCCGCAGGCCGGCCATCATCTGATGAATGCCGGCGGATACGAAATCGTCGACAAGAACGCGCAGCGCGAGATCTTCATCGACGGCGAACTTGCCGAACGCTTTCGCGCACACGTGAAGCAACTGATCGAGGATGAACCGTCGCTCGACGAAGTCGACGAATTCCTCGGGCAATTCGACAGCCTGATGATGATGCCCGTCGTGCTGCACTGACGACCCGCGGCCCGGCGCCTCGCGGCCGGGCCATTCGCCGCGCCCCGACGCGGCACCCGCGAGCACTCCGATCATGCCCCCGTCCGGTTCGCCGGCGGGGGCTTTCATTTGGCGGGCGCCCCGGCCGGCGCGAGGCCGGGCGGCGGCCAGGCGCACCGGCTACAATGACGGTTTTCCCGTCTTCGCCGGTCCTCCGCCCATGTCTGCGACTCCTCTCGCCGCTTCCGTCCCGCTCGACGCGCCCTACACGCGCGGCGCCGAACTGCCCGCGCTGCTGAAATCGCGCATCCTGATCCTCGACGGCGCGATGGGCACGATGATCCAGCGCTACAAGCTCGACGAAGCCGCGTATCGCGGCGAGCGCTTCAAGGATTTCCCGCGCGACATCAAGGGCAACAACGAGCTGCTGTCGCTCACGCAGCCGCAGATCATCCGCGAGATCCACGACCAGTACTTCGCGGCCGGCGCCGACATCGTCGAAACCAATACGTTCGGCGCGACGACGGTCGCGCAGGTCGACTACGGGATGGAAGATCTCGTCGTCGAGATGAACGTCGAATCGGCGAAGCTCGCGCGCGAATCGGCCGCGAAATACGCGACGCCCGACAAACCGCGCTTCGTCGCGGGCGCGATCGGGCCGACGCCGAAAACGGCGAGCATCTCGCCGGACGTCAACGATCCGGGCGCCCGCAACGTCACGTTCGACGAGCTGCGCGACGCGTACTACCAGCAGGCGAAGGCGCTGCTCGACGGCGGCGTCGACCTGTTCCTCGTCGAGACGATCTTCGACACGCTGAACGCAAAAGCCGCGCTGTTCGCGCTCGACGAGCTGTTCGAGGACACCGGCGAGCGCCTGCCGATCATGATCTCGGGCACCGTCACCGATGCGTCGGGCCGGATCCTGTCGGGCCAGACGGTCGAGGCGTTCTGGAATTCGCTGCGCCACGCGAAGCCGCTCACGTTCGGCCTGAACTGCGCGCTCGGCGCGGCGCTGATGCGCCCGTACATCGCCGAGCTCGCGAAGCTGTGCGACACCTACGTGTCGTGCTACCCGAACGCGGGCCTGCCGAACCCGATGAGCGACACCGGCTTCGACGAAACGCCGGACGTCACGTCGGGCCTGCTGAAGGAATTCGCGCAGGCCGGGCTCGTGAACCTCGCGGGCGGCTGCTGCGGCACGACGCCCGAGCACATCGCCGAGATCGCGAAGGCGCTCGCCGACGTGAAGCCGCGCCGCTGGCCGAACCAGTACAGCGACAACGCCTGACCCGACCGCCCCACGCCCTTCATTACACGAATTCGCACCGCCATGACCGATCACATGATGCGCCTTGCCGGCCTCGAGCCGTTCAACGTCACGTCCGGAACGCTCTTCATCAACGTCGGTGAACGCACCAACGTCACCGGCTCGAAGGCGTTCGCGCGAATGATCCTCAACGGCCAGTTCGACGAGGCGCTCGCCGTCGCGCGCCAGCAGGTCGAGAACGGCGCGCAGGTGATCGACATCAACATGGACGAGGCGATGCTCGATTCGAAGGCGGCGATGGTGCGCTTCCTGAACCTGATCGCGTCGGAGCCGGACATCGCGCGCGTGCCGATCATGATCGACTCGTCGAAATGGGAAGTGATCGAGGCCGGCCTCAAGTGCGTGCAGGGCAAGGCGATCGTGAACTCGATCTCGCTGAAGGAAGGCGAGGAAGCGTTCCGCCGCCACGCGAACCTGATCCGCCGCTATGGCGCGGCCGCCGTCGTGATGGCGTTCGACGAGAAGGGTCAGGCCGATACGTACGCGCGCAAGACCGAGATCTGCAAGCGCTCGTACGACTTCCTCGTGAACGAAGTCGGCTTCCCGCCGGAAGACATCATCTTCGACCCGAACATCTTCGCGGTCGCGACCGGCATCGAGGAGCACAACAACTACGCGGTCGACTTCATCGAGGCGACCCGCTGGATCAAGCAGAACCTGCCGTACGCGAAGGTGAGCGGCGGCGTGTCGAACGTGTCGTTCTCGTTCCGCGGCAACGATCCGGTGCGCGAGGCGATCCACACCGTGTTCCTGTATCACGCGATCCAGGCCGGGATGGACATGGGCATCGTGAACGCCGGCCAGCTCGGCGTGTACGCCGACCTCGACGCCGAGCTGCGCGAGCGCGTCGAGGACGTGATCCTGAACCGCCGCGCCGATTCCACCGACCGCCTGCTCGAGATCGCCGACAAGTTCAAGGCGGGCGGCGCGAAGAAGGAAGAGAACCTCGAGTGGCGCAACCAGCCGGTCGAGAAACGGCTCTCGCATGCGCTCGTGCACGGCATCACGACGTTCATCGTCGAGGACACCGAAGAAGTGCGCGCGAAGATCGACGCGGCCGGCGGCCGTCCGATCAACGTGATCGAAGGCCCGCTGATGGACGGGATGAACATCGTCGGCGACCTGTTCGGCCAGGGCAAGATGTTCCTGCCGCAGGTCGTGAAGTCGGCGCGCGTGATGAAACAGGCCGTCGCGCACCTGATCCCGTTCATCGAGGAAGAGAAGCGCCTGCTCGCGGAAGCGGGCGGCGACGTGCGTGCAAAGGGCAAGATCGTCATCGCGACCGTGAAGGGCGACGTGCACGACATCGGCAAGAACATCGTGTCGGTCGTGCTCCAGTGCAACAACTTCGAAGTGGTCAACATGGGCGTGATGGTTCCGTGCAACGAGATCCTCGCGAAGGCGAAGGTCGAGGGCGCGGACATCATCGGGCTGTCGGGCCTCATCACGCCGAGCCTCGAGGAAATGGCGTACGTCGCGTCCGAAATGCAGCGCGACGACTACTTCCGCGTGAAGAAGATCCCGCTGCTGATCGGCGGCGCGACCACGTCGCGCGTGCACACGGCCGTGAAGATCGCGCCGCACTACGAGGGCCCGGTCGTCTACGTGCCCGACGCGTCGCGCTCGGTGTCGGTCGCGTCGAGCCTGCTGTCCGACGAAGGCGCGACGAAGTATCTCGACGAGTTGAAGTCCGACTACGAACGCATTCGCGACCAGCACGCGAACCGCAAGGCGCAGCCGATGGTCACGCTCGCCGAGGCGCGCGCGAACAAGACGAAGATCGACTGGGCCGGCTACGCGCCCGTGAAGCCGAAGTTCATCGGCCGCCGCGTGTTCAAGAACTACGACCTGAACGAACTCGCGAACTACATCGACTGGGGGCCGTTCTTCCAGACGTGGGACCTGGCTGGCCCGTACCCGGCGATCCTGAACGACGAGATCGTCGGCGAATCGGCGCGGCGCGTGTTCTCCGACGCGAAATCGATGCTCGCGCGCCTGATCCAGGGCCGCTGGCTGAGCGCGAACGGCGTGATCGCGCTGCTGCCGGCGAACACCGTGAACGACGACGACATCGAGATCTACAGCGACGAATCGCGCTCGGAAGTGCTGCTCACGTGGCGCAACCTGCGCCAGCAGAGCGTGCGCCCGGTGGTCGACGGCGTGATGCGGCCGAACCGCTCGCTCGCCGACTTCATCGCGCCGAAGGACTCGGGCGTTGCCGACTACATCGGCATGTTCGCCGTGACGGCCGGCCTCGGCGTCGACGTGAAGGAAAAACAGTTCGAAGCCGACCACGACGACTACAGCGCGATCATGCTGAAGGCGCTCGCCGACCGTTTCGCGGAAGCGTTCGCCGAGGCGATGCATGCGCGCGTGCGACGCGAGCTGTGGGGCTACGCGAGCGGCGAGACGCTCGACAACGACGCGCTGATCGCGGAAAAGTACGCAGGCATCCGCCCGGCGCCCGGCTACCCGGCCTGCCCCGACCACCTCGTGAAACGCGACATGTTCGACGTGCTGCACGCGGACGAGATCGGCATGAGCGTGACCGACTCGCTGGCGATGCTGCCGGCCGCAAGCGTATCGGGCTTCTACCTCGCGCATCCGGACAGCCGCTATTTCTCGGTCGGCAAAATCGGGCAGGATCAACTCGAGGATTACGCGCGGCGCATGGCGCTGTCGCTCGACGACGCGCGCCGCGCGCTCGCGCCGCAGCTCTGATCGATGCGGACGGGCGGCCGACCGCCCGTTTGGTCAGACAAAAAGAAAAAGCCCGCTCGGAAGCGGGCTTTTTCCTGCCTTACTAACCTTTCGTACTGCCGGGCAACGAAGCTCAGAAGCCCCAGTGCACGTCGGCTTCGCCGGCTTTCGCCTCGCGCAGCATCGTGAGGAACGGCGCGACGCGCTGGGCCAGGCTCGGCGGCACTTCGTGGTGCGCGTGATCGGCTTCGTCCTCGTGGAAGTGGCCGGCGTGCTCGGCACGCGCCTGCTTCGCCTGCGCGACTGCGCCTTCCAGCTTCGCGATCGCGTGGTCCAGCTCGTCGTGCGTAATCACACCGCGCTCGCCCAGCTGCTTGCCGACGAGGCCCAGCACATACACGGCGAAATCCTTCAGCACGTCGAGATCCTGTGCCGCCTTGCTCTTGAACGTAATCATGACAATTCCCTTTTCATCTTGTTGTGCCTGCGCGGCGAGGTTGGGGAACGCCGGCAGACCGGCGTCCGGCCTCGCGGACGCGGGCCGCCTGAGCGGCATATTAGCACCTGTTAAAATTCTGCGATCCCTGAAACGCGCGCTTAAAAAGCGCGCCGGCGGGCCGGCGTTTCCGGTCGCCACCAACGAAGCCTTCTACCAGCATGCTGCCAGCACACAAACAGACCCTCGAAGCCCTGCTCGCGGATAGCGTCAAGCAGGTCGCACACGCGCTGAAAGGCGCCGACGCGGCGTTCGTCGCCCCCGCCATCACGCTGGAGCGCCCGAAGGTCGCCGCGCACGGCGACGTCGCGTGCAACGTCGCGATGCAGCTCGCCAAGCCGCTCGGCGCGAACCCGCGCCAGCTCGCCGAGCAGATCGTCGCCGCGCTCACCGCGCAGCCGGCCGCGCAAGGGCTCGTCGAAGCCGCCGAAATCGCCGGCCCCGGCTTCATCAACCTGCGCCTGTCGGCCGCCGCGAAGCAGGCGGTGATCGCCGCCGTGTTCGACCAGGGCCGCGCGTTCGGCACGTCGGATCGCGAGAAAGGCAAGCAGGTGCTGCTCGAATTCGTGTCGGCGAACCCGACCGGCCCGCTGCACGTCGGCCACGGCCGCCAGGCCGCGCTCGGCGACGTGCTCGCGAACGTGATCGCGAGCCAGGGCTACGCGGTGCACCGCGAGTTCTACTACAACGACGCGGGCGTGCAGATCGGCAACCTCGCGATCTCGACGCAGGCGCGCGCGCGCGGCCTGAAGCCGGGCGACGCGGGCTGGCCGGAAGCCGCGTACAACGGCGAATACATCGCCGACATCGCACGCGACTACCTGAACGGCGAAACGGTCGCCGCGTCGGACGGCGAGCCGGTCAAGGGCGCGGGCGACGTCGAGGATCTCGACGCGATCCGCAAGTTCGCGGTCACGTACCTGCGTCGCGAACAGGACATGGACCTGCAGGCGTTCGGCGTGAAGTTCGACCAGTACTACCTCGAATCGTCGCTGTACAGCGAAGGCCGCGTCGAGAAGACGGTCGACGCGCTGATCAAGGCCGGCATGACCTACGAGCAGGACGGCGCGCTGTGGCTGCGCACGACCGACGAAGGCGACGACAAGGATCGCGTGATGCGCAAGTCGGACGGCACGTACACGTACTTCGTGCCGGACGTCGCGTACCACGTGACGAAGTGGGAGCGCGGCTTCACGAAGGTGATCAACATCCAGGGCTCGGACCACCACGGCACGATCGCGCGCGTGCGCGCGGGCCTGCAGGGGCTGCACGTCGGGATCCCGAAGGGCTATCCCGACTACGTGCTGCACAAGATGGTCACCGTGATGCGCGACGGCCAGGAAGTGAAGATCTCGAAGCGCGCGGGCAGCTACGTGACGGTGCGCGACCTGATCGAATGGTCGGGCGGTGCCGCGGTGGGCCAGGAAGCGGCGCCCGACCTGATCGACGAGGCGACCATCACGCGCGGCCGCGACGCGGTGCGTTTCTTCCTGATCTCGCGCAAGGCCGATACCGAGTTCGTGTTCGACATCGACCTCGCGCTAAAACAGAACGACGAGAACCCGGTCTATTACGTCCAGTACGCGCATGCGCGGATCTGCTCGGTGCTCAACGAATTGAAGTCGCGCTACAACGTCGACGCCGCGCAACTGCCGGGCGCCGACCTGTCGCAACTGACGAGCGCGCAGGCCGCATCGCTGATGCAGAAGCTCGCCGAGTATCCGGACATGCTCACGCACGCGGCGAACGAGCTGGCGCCGCACGCGGTCGCGTTCTACCTGCGCGATCTCGCTGGCGAATTCCACTCGTTCTACAATGCGGAGCGCGTGCTGGTCGACGACGAAGCGCCGCGCAACGCGCGCGCCGCGCTCCTCGCCGCGACCCGGCAGGTGCTCGAGAACGGCCTGGCGGTGCTCGGCGTGTCCGCGCCCGCCAAGATGTAAGGACGCAAGCGGCCCGAACCGGGCAGCGAATGGCCGCGGCAGCGCCCGCCGTCGGATTACCCGCCGTCGGATTACCCGCCGTCGGATAGCCCGCCGTGGCCTTTTCACGATTCTTTTTGCAGGTGACTCAAGCAATGGCACAACCACGCCGCACTTCGAAACAATCGAAACAAGCCGGAGGGACATTTCTTGGAATCGTGCTGGGCCTGATCGTCGGCCTCGCGATCGCCGTGGTGGTGGCGCTCTACATCACGCGTTCGCCGTCGCCGTTCGTGTCGAAGGTCGCGCCGCCGCCGGCCGACAACGGCGCGAGCCAGCCGCAGCAGTTCGACCCGAACCGCGCGCTGCAGGGCAAGACGCCCGGCCAGCCGGTGCCGCAGGCCGCGCAGCCCGCACCGCCCAACACCGCGCCCGGCCAGGCCGCGAACCAGACCCAGGGCGGCCTGTTGCCCGAGCCGCAGATCGTCGAAGTGCCGCCGTCGGCCAACGGGTCGAGCGGCTCGAACAACACCGGCAGCTCGAGCAACACGACCGCGTCGAACAATACGTCGTCGGGTAACGGCGTCGCCGTCGCACCGAAGCCGGCCGACACCACGCCGCCGAAGAAGACGCAGCCGCAGCAGCAACAGCAGGCGGGCGAGGACGACCTCGCGCGCTTCGCCGCGCAGAAGCAGGCGCAGCAGGCCGCCGCGCAAAAGCAGCAGCAACAGCAGGCTGCGAACACGCCGAAGCCGACGTCGTCGGCCACCGCCGCCGCGGCAGCGAAGCCGCCGACCGCGAGCGACGCGAATACCGGCTACTTCCTGCAGGTCGGCGCGTACAAGACGGAAGGCGACGCCGAGCAGCAGCGCGCGCGCCTCGGCTTCCAGGGCTTCGAGTCGAAGGTGTCCAAGCGCGATGTCAGCGGCGTGACCTATTTCCGCGTGCGCGTCGGCCCGTTCTCGAAGTTCGAGGATATGAACTCGGCCCGTCAGCGCTTGTCCGATGCAGGTGTCGACACGGCGGTGATCCGCTTCACGAAGCAGTAGGCAGCCGGTCGAGCCCACGCAGAACCCGTTACGTTTCGTAACCCGAGCAACTGATTCGACGTTCACAACATGAAAAAACTGCTTAGCACGCTCCTTCTGTCCCTGGGCCTCGCGGCCGGCTTCGCCCAGGCAACGCCTGCCGCACCGGTCGCCGGCAAGGACTTCGAGGTGATGAAGTCGCCGCAGCCGGTGTCCGCGCCGGCCGGCAAGGTCGAGGTGATCGAGTTCTTCTGGTACGGCTGCCCGCACTGCTACGAA
This sequence comes from Burkholderia sp. DN3021, assembly GCF_049805555.1. Classification (NCBI taxonomy): domain Bacteria; kingdom Pseudomonadati; phylum Pseudomonadota; class Betaproteobacteria; order Burkholderiales; family Burkholderiaceae; genus Burkholderia; species Burkholderia sp. DN3021. The sequence goes on from NZ_JBNCAB010000030.1 coordinate 13,303, forward strand.
TTCGAGCCGACGATCGAGGCCTGGGTGAAGAAGCAGGGCAACAACATCGACTTCAAGCGCGTGCCGGTCGCATTCCGCGACGATTTCATCCCGCACTCGAAGCTGTTCTATGCGGTGTCCGCGCTCGGCATCTCCGAGAAGGTCACGCCGGCGATCTTCAACGCGATCCACAAGCAGAAGAACTACCTGCTGACGCCGCAGGCGCAGGCCGACTTCCTGGCCACGCAGGGCGTCGACAAGAAGCAGTTCATGGACGCGTACAACTCGTTCAGCGTGCAGGGCCAGGTGAAGCAGTCGGCCGAACTGCTGAAGAACTATGCGATCGACGGCGTGCCGACGGTCGTCGTCCAGGGCAAGTACAAGACGGGCCCCGCTTACACGAACAGCATCCCGGGTACCGCCCAGGCGCTCGACTTCCTCGTGAAGCAGGTTCAGGACAAGAAGCTCTGACCCCCGCCCGCGCGCCGGCATGACTACTCCGCTGAAGGTCTTCATCACCGGCGCGTCGAGCGGCCTCGGCCTCGCGATGGCCGAGGAATACGCCCGCCAGGGCGCCACGCTCGCGCTCGTCGCGCGACGCACCGAGGCGCTCGATGCGTTCGCGCGGCGTTTCCCCAAGCTGTCCATCTCCGTCTATTCCGCCGACGTGCGCGACGCCGACGCGCTCGCGACGGCCGCCGCGTCGTTCATCGCGACGCACGGCTGCCCGGACGTCGTGATCGCGAACGCGGGCATCAGCCAGGGCGCCGTCACGGGCCAGGGCGATCTCGCGACGTTCCGCAACGTGATGGACATCAACTACTACGGGATGGTCGCGACGTTCGAGCCGTTCGTCGGCCCGATGACGGCCGCGCGCCACGGCACGCTGGTCGGCGTCGCGAGCGTCGCCGGCGTGCGCGGCCTGCCCGGCTCCGGCGCGTACAGCGCGTCGAAATCGGCCGCGATCAAGTATCTCGAATCGCTGCGCGTCGAGCTGCGTCCGGCCGGCGTCGGCGTCGTGACGATCGCGCCCGGCTACATCCGCACGCCGATGACCGCGCACAACCCGTACCGGATGCCGTTCCTGATGGACGCCGACCGCTTCGCCGCGCGCGCGGCGAAAGCGATCGCACGGCAGCACGCGTTCCGCGTGATTCCGTGGCAGATGGGCGTCGTCGCGAAGGTGCTGCACGTGCTGCCGCGCTGGCTGTACGACCGCCTGTTCGAGAAGGCGCCGCGCAAGCCGAAGGCCGGCGCGCACTGAGCGCATCGGGCACCCGGTAGGTCGCCCGCCGCGCCGGTATTTCGTCCTCGGCGCAGTGCCGCGCCTGCACCGCGCAGGCCGCTTCCTTCCGGCCGGGCCGCCCGTCGCGCACCGCCTCCGCGATCCTGCCGATCCTGCCGATCCTGCCGATCCTGCCGATCCTGCCGATCCTGCCGATCCTGCCGATCCTGCTGATCCTGCTGATCCTGCTGATCCTGCTGATCCTGCTGGTCCTGCTGATCCGCGCGTACGCCGCCGACTTCACGGTCGCCCGTCGTTCACCGTCTCGCCAGCCTCGCCTCCCGCACCTCCGCGCCGCCCCAACACCCGTTCCGTCGCGAACGCAGCCGTTTTTCGGTCAATTCACCGCGTTCCGGCGCCTTTTTTCACGCGCCGCGCGCTTTGCCGGTATGCTGTTCGCCAGCCGCGCCGGCCCCGCCCGCTTCCGGGCCGCGCCCGCATCCCGTCACCCAGCAAAAAGCACAAGCCACGTGGGAGATCCTATGCACGTCAAGCTGTTCGCCGCGGCCGCGGTCGCCGCCGCACTCGCCGCCCCCTGCCTCGCCGCCGCCAAACCGCTCACCGTCTGCACGGAATCGAGCCCGGACGGCTTCGACGTCGTGCAGTACAACTCGCTCGTCACGATCAACGCATCGGCCGACGTGATCTTCAACACGCTCGTGTCGTACGACGAAGCCGCGAAAAAGGTCGTGCCCGCGCTCGCCGACAAATGGGACGCGAGCGCCGACGGCCTCACCTACACGTTCCACCTGCGCCCGAACGTCGCGTTCCAGACCACCGACTATTTCAAGCCGGGCCGCGCGCTCGACGCGGACGACGTCGTGTTCACGTTCACGCGGATGCTCGACGATTCGAACCCGTGGCACAAGGTGGTCGGCGCGAGCGGCTTCCCGCACGCGCAGTCGATGGGCCTCGTGAAGCTCGTGAAGTCGGTCACGAAGGTCGACGACAGCACCGTGAAATTCGTGCTGAACGAGCCGAACGCGACGTTCGTGCCGATCCTGACGATGGGCTTCGCGTCGATCTATTCCGCCGAATACGCGGACCAGTTGCTGAAGGCCGGCAAGCAGGCCGACCTGAACGCGAAGCCGGTCGGCACGGGCCCGTTCGTGCTGAAGAGCTATACGAAGGACGCGCTGATCCGCTACGACGCGAACCCGACGTACTGGGGCGCGAAGCCGAAGGTCGACCGGCTGATCTACGCGATCACGCCCGACCCGTCGGTGCGCCTGCAGAAGGTGAAGGCCGGCGAATGCCAGATCGCGCTGTCGCCGAAGCCGCAGGACGTGCTCGCCGCGAAGGGCGAAAGCGCGCTGAAGGTCGTGCAGACGCCCGCGTTCATGACCGCGTTCGTCGCGCTGAACACGCAGAAGAAACCGCTCGACAACGACAAGGTGCGCGAGGCGCTGAACCTCGCGTTCGATCGCGCGACCTACCTGAAGGTCGTGTTCGACAACACCGCGACGGCCGCGAGCAACCCGTATCCGCCGAACACGTGGAGCTACGCGAAGGACGTCGCGCCGTATGCGTACGATCCCGCGAAGGCGAAGCAGCTGCTCGCGCAGGCCGGCTTCCCGAACGGCTTCTCGACGACGATCTGGACGCGCCCGACCGGTAGCGTGCTGAACCCGAACCCGAAGGTCGGCGCGGAGCTGCTGCAAGCCGACCTCGCGAAGATCGGCGTGAAGGCCGACGTGAAGGTGATCGAATGGGGCGAGCTGATCAAGCAGGCAAAGCTCGGCCAACATGACATGCTGTTCATGGGCTGGGCCGGCGACAACGGCGATCCGGACAACTACCTGTCGCCGCTGTTCAGTTGCAACGCGGTAAAGTCGGGCATCAACTTCGCGCGCTTCTGCGACGCGCAGCTCGACAAGCTGATCGCCGACGGCAAGTCGACCGCCGACCAGGCCAAGCGCGCGAAGCTGTATGAAACCGCGCAGAAGATCATCCACGACCAGGCGCTGTGGATCCCGCTCGGCTACCCGACCGCCGCGGCGCTCACGCGCACGAACGTGAGCGGCTATCGCGTGAGCCCGTTCGGACGGCAGAACTTCACGACGGTCGCCGTGCAGTGACCGCGCGTGGCGCGCAAGCGACGGCGTTCGCGCCGCTCGCTTGCGGCCCGCGCACCCCGCTTGCTACACTCCGCTCCTATTCCTCATACCGGACGCCAGCCAAAGTGAACAACTAAGCCTTCCCAAAATGTTTTCGCCGCCGTGCCCCGCACGCCGCGCGAAGGTCTTCACGCATTTTCGGAGGTGCTTATGGCTGCAGCCACGCCCACCGGCGCGCTCGTCGCGCTTCATCACGTTTCCTTCCGCTTCGACGACGGCTTCACGCTGTTCGATTCGCTCGACCTTTCCATCGATCGCACGCCGACGGGCATCGTCGGCCGCAACGGCATCGGCAAGAGCCTGCTCGCGCAGCTGATCGCGGGCCGCTGCACGCCGAGTTCGGGGACGATCGACCGGCATGCGCCGGTCGTCTACGTCGCGCAACGGCACGACGACGACGCTGCGGCCGGCCCGCGGACCGTCGCGCAAATCGCCGCGCTCGATGCGCCGCTCGGCGCGCTTGCGCGTCTCGCGAACGGCCGCGCGGAGCCGCACGACTTCGACCTGATCGGCGATCGCTGGGATCTCGCCGAGCGGCTGCACACGGCGCTCGGCGCGGCCGGCCTGCACGACGTGCGTCCCGACATGCCCGCGCACGCGCTGAGCGGCGGCCAGCTCGCACGCGTCGCGCTGATCGGCGCGTTGCTGTCCGGCGCCGGCCTGCTGGTGCTCGACGAACCGACCAATCATCTCGACGCGCCGGGCCGTGCGTGGCTGCGCGCGGCGCTCGACGGCTGGCGCGGCGGGCTCGTGATCGTGAGCCACGATCGCGCGCTGCTCGCCGGCGTGCAGCGCATCGTCGAGCTGACACCGCAACGCGTGCGCTCGTACGGCGGCAACTACGCGTTCTACCGCGCGCAGCGCGACGCGGAACAGGATGCCGCGCAAGCAGCACTCGACCATGCGCGCACCGAACGCGGACGCGTCAGGCGCAGGCTCGAACAGGAACACGACACGATCCAGCGTCACGCGGCCGGCTCGCTGCGCGATGCGAAGACGGCCAATCTGTCGTCGATGGCGAAACAGAGCCGCAAGGGTGCGGCGCGCAGCATCATGGGGCAAGTCCGGCGCCAACAGGACGATTTCAAGGCAACGCTCGACGAACGCGTGCAGCAGGCGGCCGCGCGCGTCGAAGCCGATGCGCCCGTGCTCGTGTCGCTGCCGGGCACCGAGATCAGCGCGCGCCGTCAGCTATTCACGCTCGAACGCGCGCAACTGCCGTGGCGCGCGGCCGGCGATGCGGATTCGGATTCGATCACGTGGTCGGCGAGCGGCGCCGTGCGCATCGCGCTGACGGGCCCGAACGGCTGCGGCAAATCGACGTTGCTGCGGATGCTCGCGGGCGAGCTCGCGCCGCGTTCAGGCACATGCACGACGCACGTGAGCGCCGCGTATCTCGACCAGCGGCTCGCGCTGCTCGATCCCGAGCGCTCGATCGTCGAGCAGTTGGGGCTGCTCGATACGCCGCTCGCCGAAGGCGACCTGCGCAGCCGCCTCGCGCTGTTGCAGCTCGACGCGACGCGCGCGACGCAGCCTGCACGACAGCTGAGCGGCGGCGAACGGCTGAAGGCCGCGCTCGCGTGCGCGTTGTGGCGTGGCTCACCCGCGCAACTGCTGCTGCTCGACGAGCCGACCAATCACCTCGATCTCGAATCGGTGCGCGCGATCGAAGCCGCGCTGGCCGGCTTCCCGGGCGCGATCGTGGTCGCATCGCACGACGCCGCGTTTCTCGCGGCGCTCGAACCGACGCACACGATGCAATGGCATCGCGACGGGTGGCGCTACGAACCCGTCGCGTGGTGAAGCGCAGGGGCGTCACGGTTCGCCGCGACTGCCCGGGTCGACGAAAAGCCGTTCGAACAAGCGTCTGGATTCGCGCAAACCCTCGTCGGTCAGGACCACGGATTTCGCGTTGTTCACGGGGTTGCCGATCAAACCGCGCGCGTGCAGGCGATTCAACACGTCCCAATCGAGCCCCTTCCATGCGCGATTGTGGTCGTGCAGAGTCAACTGGAGCAGCGCAAGGACTGCGTCATCGATTGCTGCCGTATCGATTTCCATACGATTTCCATCCCGATACCCGATCGAGCCGGTCACGCGCGCTGCACGTCGAGCGTCGCGAGCAACTTGATGAAGTTGCGCTTCGCCCGATACGTCTTCCGGACCGCATCGAGTTCCATGTCGAATTCCGCCTTCTGTCGCTGCGCCGCCCGCAGCGCACCGATCGCCTGCACGACGCGAAACGCCTCGTCGTAACGCGCACCACCGGTCCCGCGTTCGACGGCGATCGGCAACAACCGGTGATACAGCGCGATCGCATCGGCAGGATGCGTCTTCGCGCGTGCGGCCGCCATCGCCGGCCATACGCCAGTCTCGACCGGGCCGCCGCCAAACGCGTCCCACGCCGCTGCGTCGTCCTTTTCCGCAAGCAGCAGCTTGACGAGTTCGGTGCGCGCCGAAGGCTGCCAGCCCCGGCGCGCGCGGCCGGCCCGGGTCGGCGCTTCCTGGCTCCGCGCGAGAGACAGCAGATGCGAAACCGCGCGCTCCCGCACGGCATCGCGTCGCTTCGTCACCTTTGCGACCTTCATCAACGCCGAGAATGCTTCCGCCGTTGGATGATCGTCGAAACGCTGCCACGCGAGTTCATCGGCCCGATCGAATTCGCGGCGACGCAAGTATTCGTCGATACAGAAGCCCAGAAGACGAAAATCGCGACGATCGCCCGCTTCGCGCAACCCGCGCTCGGCCCATGCCAGCCCTTCGTCGAAGCGGCCATGCTCCGCGCACAATTCCGCGATCTGCGCGAATCGGTACGACGCCGACAGATCCTTCGACCAGATGCGAATCAGCGCGTCGACGTCGCCGTCGTGCCTCGCCAGCGATTCCATCGCATGCTCGAGATTCAAGCGTACCGAATCGTACGAACGCCGATCGTCCCGCCCCGCCGGCAGCGGGGGCAGCGCGGCCCATTGATGCTCGACCAGTTCCCGATAGCGGCTCAATCCCGCGTCGCCCAGCGGTTCCGCATAGGCCGGCAGCACGCCGCGGAACGTATCCCACTGCCCGTCGACCTGCAGGCGGAACAGGCGTTCGGCCAGTTTCACCGGCTCCGGCCGCGTCCGGATGCACGCATCGAGATGCACACCGGCCAGTTCGCCGATGCCGGGCGCCACACTGCCGTCCGAGTCGTCGATCTGTTCGAGGCTCGCTTCAGCGTCCGCAATCGCCAGTTCCGCCAGCTCGACCACCTGCGCGGCATGGGGGCCCGCCAACTGCCGTCGCAGCATGTCGGCCACTTCGAAGAGGGCTTCTCCGTACGTGTGCGCTTCATCCCAGCCGAGCGGCCGCGACACACGCGTCAATTGCCGGACGGCGGCGCGCAGGCTTGCCACGTCGCCGGCATTCGCGGCACGTGCGTCGAACAACAGCCTGTCGCGCAATGACCGATCGCGCTCGGCCGCGTCGAACAGACAGCTCCGCAACGCATCCGCGTCGAGCGTCTCCAGGTAGTCGCGAATCAGTTCCGCATGGGTCTTGCGTTTGCGTCGCGGACGCGCCGGCCCGGGCGCGTCTTCGCGAAAGACCTCATCGCCGCTGTTTTCGAGCCACGACAATGCGACAGCCACTGCATGCTTGCAGAACGCACCTTCGTCGCCCACCGGGCAATTGCATTCGTAGTCCAGTGTGCCGTCGGCGCCCACCGCGAACTCGACACGATAACGATACGTGCCGCGCACGGTCGCCGACAGTTCACCGTTGCTTTCGGTCAGCCGCGAAACCGCGCCGTCGTGGAAATAGGCCTTGCCGCGTGCGAAGGACTGCGGATCGGCCAGCGTGCGGATTTTCGCGAGCGTGATGACATCGGAGAGGGAAATATTGCCTGCCATGGGCCGTGACATCAACTCGGTTCGATGCCGGAAATTATACAAATGCGCGTGGCGAACCGAGACAGGCGTACCCGCTCAATGCCGCGCGAAACGGATCACGCCATCCGCGTCTTCGCTACGCTTCAATTCCCCCGCGAGCCACAGCAGGTTCAAATGCGCGAGCGCCTCGCCGAGCGCGAACGTCATCTGGTGAATGTCGAGCTCGCGGCGGCGGAACATGATCGGCACGATGTCGGCCGCGCTCATCGGCTGCTCCGCGCACGCGACGCGCACTTCGTCGAGCCGCGCGTCGTGGTGCTCGCGCAGTTGCGCGATGCGCGTACGCACACCGCGGAACGGCTTGCCGTGCGACGGCAGCACGAGCGTGTCGGGCGCCATCGTCTCGTAGCGGCCGAGCGACTGCAGGTACAGCGCGAGCGGGTTCGCTTCCGGCTCGAGGTCGAACACGGACACGTTCGTCGAGATGCGCGGCAGCACCATGTCGCCGGAGATCAGCACGCCGTCCGCTTCGCTGTGCAGCGCGCAATGTTCAGGCGAATGGCCGTAGCCGGTGACGACGCGCCACGTGCGCGCGCCGATCGTCACCGCATCGCCTTCGCGCAGGCGCCGATAGCGCGGCGGCACGGCCGGCACGAGATCCGAGTAGTAGCTGCGGCGGTTGCGCAGCTTGTCGAGCGCGGCCGGATCGGTCAGCCCGTGGCGCGCGAAATGATCGGCGGCGGCCGCGCCGCCCGCGTTCGAGCCGTTGCCGGCCGCCATCAGGCAGCCGAACAGGTATTCACCGAGCGTCATCCACAGCCGCACGTTCCAGCGGCCCTTGTCGCCGCCGTCGCACAGCCAGTTCGCGAGGCCGAAGTGATCGGGGTGGCAGTGCGTGACGAGCACGCGCAGCACGGGCAGGCCGTCGAGATGCGTGTCGAAGATCTGCTCCCAGTGCGTGCGGATCGCGTCCGACGAGATCCCGCAATCGACGATCGTCCAGCCGGCCTGCCCGTCGATCTCGTCGCGCAGCAGCCACAGGTTGATGTGGTCGAGCGAGAACGGCAGCGGCATGCGCAGCCAGCGCACGCCGGGCGCGACCTCGAACGTGTCGCCCGCGGCGGGCAGCGTGTCGGCGAAGGGATAGTCGAGTTGGTGTTCCAGTGCGTTCATCGGTGGGGCGTCTCGTCGTTATCGGTGCGAATGCGCGCCGGCGGCAGGCCGCGGCGGGCGGTGCGTCGATTCTATCGCCGTCGCGCGAAACGCGTGCCCGGCGGCCGCCGGCCCGTCAAAAAAGTTCGTGTCAGAATCGGTTCCGTACCCGTATCTTTACGCGAAGATGCACCGAACGGCACCCAACGACGGATAACCCGCCGCTTGCCGGCCGGCCACGCGTCGCCGCAAAGTCTTTGATCCGCCCGCTTGGGCGCTAAAATGGCGAGTGCTTACAGTCCCTCCCGAACGAGCCTGCACGCAATGAATCACTTCCCCAAACTGCTGTCGTCGCAGATCGGTTTCGACGTCGCGCAGACGATGCTCGAAAACTTCGACCGCCACTACCGGATCTTCCGCGAAGCGGCCGTCGACGCGAAGACGCTGTTCGAGCGCGCCGACTGGCACGGGCTGCAGCGGCTCGCGCGCGAGCGGATCACGTCGTACGACGATCGCGTGCAGGAGTGCGTCGAGGTGCTGGAAGACGAATACGACGCGGAGAACATCGACGACGAGGTCTGGCAGCAGATCAAGCTGCACTATATCGGCCTGCTCACGTCGCACCGCCAGCCCGAGTGCGCGGAGACGTTCTTCAATTCGGTGTGCTGCAAGATCCTGCACCGCTCGTATTTCAACAACGATTTCATCTTCGTGCGCCCGGCGATCTCGACCGAGTATCTCGAGAACGACGAGCCGGCCGCGAAACCGACCTACCGCGCGTACTACCCGGGCACCGACGGGCTCGCGGTCACGCTCGAGCGCATCGTCACGAATTTTCAGCTGGAGCCGCCGTTCGAGGATCTCGAGCGCGACATCGCGTGCGTGATGCAGGCGATCCACGACGAATTCGGCCACTTCGATGCAGCACCGAATTTCCAGATCCACGTGCTGTCGTCGCTGTTCTTCCGCAACAAGAGCGCGTACATCGTCGGCCGCATCATCAATGCCGATCGCGTGCTGCCGTTCGCGGTGCCGATCCGCCACGTGCGCCCGGGCCTGCTCGCGCTCGACACCGTGCTGCTGCGCCGCGACCTGCTGCAGATCATCTTCAGCTTCTCGCACTCGTATTTCCTCGTCGACATGGGCGTGCCGTCCGCGTATGTCGACTTCCTGTGCACGATCATGCCAGGCAAGCCGAAGGCGGAAATCTACACGTCGGTCGGCCTGCAGAAGCAGGGCAAGAACCTGTTCTACCGCGACCTGCTGCACCACCTGTCGCACTCGAGCGACCGCTTCATCGTCGCGCCCGGGATCAAGGGCCTCGTGATGCTCGTGTTCACGCTGCCGTCGTTCCCGTACGTGTTCAAGATCATCAAGGATCAGTTCCCGCCGCCGAAGGAAACGACGCGCGCGCAGATCATGGAGAAGTACCAGCTCGTGAAGCGCCACGACCGCCTCGGGCGGATGGCCGACACGCTCGAGTATTCGAGCGTCGCGCTGCCGCTCGCGCGGCTCGACCATGCGCTCGTGCGCGAACTCGAGAAGGAAGTGCCGTCGCTGCTCGAATACGAGGACGACAATCTCGTGATCAAGCACCTGTACATCGAGCGCCGGATGACGCCGCTGAACCTGTACCTGCAGAACGGCACCGACGCGGACATCGAGCACGGCGTGAAGGAGTACGGCAACGCGGTGAAGGAGCTGATGAAGGCGAACATCTTCCCCGGCGACATGCTGTACAAGAACTTCGGCGTCACGCGCCACGGCCGCGTCGTGTTCTACGACTACGACGAGATCGAGTACCTGACCGACTGCAACGTGCGCCGCGTGCCGGCGCCGCGCAACGAGGAAGACGAGATGTCCGGCGAACCGTGGTATACCGTCGGCCCGCACGACATCTTTCCGGAAACCTACGGACCGTTCCTGCTCGGCGACCCGCGCGTGCGGGACGTATTCATGAAGCATCACGCGGACTTTTTCGATCCCGTGCTGTGGCAGACGAGCAAGGACAAGCTGCTGCAGGGCGAATTGCCCGATTTTTATCCATACGACGCGGCGCTGCGTTTTTGCGTGCGCTATCCCGCGCGCTTCGGCGCGACGGACCAGAACGACGGTGAAGGCGACGCGCAGCGCGCCGCCTGACGCCGGTTTCACCAAACCCGATATCGACCCGAGTTCCGAAAACGGAATCCACACCGATGAACACCCCAGTCAACCCGCTCTCGCACCTGTTCGACAACAACGACGCCTGGGTCAGGCGCAAGCTCGCCGACGATCCCGAGTTCTTCACGCGCCTCGCCGACCAGCAGGCGCCGGAATACCTGTGGATCGGCTGCTCGGATTCGCGCGTGCCCGCGAACCAGATCATCGGCCTGCCGCCGGGCGAAGTGTTCGTCCACCGCAACATCGCGAACGTCGTCGTGCACAGCGACCTGAACTGCCTGTCGGTGATCCAGTTCGCGGTCGACATCCTGCGCGTGAAGCACATCATGGTCGTCGGCCACTACGGCTGCTCGGGCGTGAACGCGGCGCTGCACAACCGCCGCGTCGGCCTCGCGGACAACTGGCTGCATCACGTGCAGGACGTGCGCGAGCGCCATGCGGCGCTGCTCGACGAATGGCCGGTGGGCGAGGCGCGCTATCGCCGCCTGATCGAGCTGAACGCGATCGAACAGGTCGTCAACGTGTGCCGCACGACGATCGTCAACGACGCATGGGCACGCGGCCAGTCGCTCACCGTGCACGGGCTCGTGTACGGCGTGCACGACGGCCGGATGCGCAACCTCGGGATGGCCGTGTCGAACTTCGAAGCGCTCGACGAAACCTACAAGCGCTGCGTCGCCGCGCTGACCGCTGGCGGCCAGCATGCGCCCGACAACGACATGGTCGCCGCCGATGCCGCGCAAATGAACGGAGTCGCGCAGGCGGTGGTCGATACCCTGAAGCCTTGCACGGACGCGGAGTAAGCGCGCGTTCCGCGTCGGCGGAAACGCAATGGCAACCTGCATCGAACTGACCTGACGCCGTCACCACGGCACTGCAAAGGAGCGGCGAACATGAAAACCGTACTGATCGTCGGCGCATCGCGCGGCCTCGGCCGCGAATTCGTCCGGCAATACCGGCGCGACGGCTGGAACGTGATCGCCACCGCGCGCGACGAAGCGTCGCTCGCCGCGCTGCGCGCGCTCGGCGCGCAAGCGCATGCGCTCGACATCGCGCAGCCCGAGCAGATCGCGGCGCTCGGCTGGAAGCTCGACGGCGAACGGCTCGATGCGGCCGTGCTCGTGTCGGGCGTCTACGGGCCGCGCACCGAAGGCGTCGAGACGATCGCCGCCGAGGATTTCGACGCGGTGATGCACACGAACGTGCGCGGGCCGATGCAGTTGCTGCCGATCCTGCTGCCGCTCGTCGAGGATGCGCGCGGCGTGCTGGCCGTCGTGTCGAGCCGGATGGGCAGCATCGCCGAGGCGACCGGCACGACCGGCTGGCTGTACCGCGCGAGCAAGGCGGCGCTGAACGACGTGCTGCGCATCGCGTCGCTGCAGACGCGCCACGCCGCGTGCATCTCGCTGCATCCCGGCTGGGTGCGCACCGACATGGGCGGCGCGCAGGCCGCGATCGATCCGGAAACCAGCGTGACCGGCATGCGCCGCGTGATCGCCGAAGCCGGCGCCGACGTGTCGCAGGCGAACGGCCGTTTCTTCCAGTACGACGGCATCGAGCTGAGCTGGTGAGCCGCGGTCACAACCGAGCGTCGTTAATTCCCGTTTCGCATGAATTTGAACCGACCTGACGCGTGCCCGTGCGGCGGCGCGTCCCCTGCTCCCGCCGGCAAAGCGCCGGCCCCGCGCTATGCGGCCTGCTGCGGCCGCTTCATCGACGGCGGCGAAGCCGCGCCGACGGCGCTCGAGTTGATGCGTTCGCGGTACAGCGCGTACGTGCTCGGCGCGACCGGCTACCTGCGCGCGACGTGGGCCGCGCGCACCTGCCCGCCCGATCTCGACACCGATCCCGAAGCGCCCGACGCGCCGCGCTGGCTCGGCCTCGCGGTAAAACGCCATGTGCCGCTCGACGAACGGCACGCGGAGGTCGAATTCGTGGCCCGCTACAAGGTTGGCGGACGTGCTTACCGGCTCCACGAGACGAGCCGTTTCGAGCGCGACGAGCACGGTTTCTGGCGCTATGTCGACGGCGAAGTAAGCGAACGCTGACAAATAGTTGCTGTGTCAGACGCCGGGTAATTCCCGCATTGCACAACCTGATTTTGTCAGGCTAGGATGGCCGTCAGATTGGTCATGTTGCATGGCAGGGCTTACGAATGGCGTTCAGCAAGGTATTGGTGGGATGGATGGCGGCCGGTGCGCTGTCGGCCGCTCAGGCCGGTACGCTGCCGAACGCAAATACGGGTGCCGGCACCGCAAGCGGGTCGCTCGCCCACGCCGAACGCTTCGATTACGGCGGCTCGAACCTGCCGCAGGTCGCGGCCGGCCTCAACGAACAGATCCTCCGCATTCCGGCCGATGCTTCGGGCGCCGTCACGCTCGAGGCGACGCTCTTCAAGCCGGACGGCCCCGGCCCATTCCCGCTCGTCGTCTTCAACCACGGCAAGAACACCGGCGATCTCCATCTGCAGCCGCGCAGCCGGCCGCTCGCGTTCGCACGCGAATTCGTGCGCCGCGGCTATGCGGTGATCGCGCCGAACCGCCAGGGCTTCGCCGGCTCGGGCGGCACCTATCAGCAGGAAGGCTGCAACGTCGGCAAGAACGGCCTCGCGCAGGCCGCCGACGTCGACGCGACGGTGCGCTACATGTCGCGCCAGTCGTATGTCGATGCGTCGCGCATCGTCGTCGCCGGCACGTCGCACGGCGGCCTCGTATCGGTTGCGTACGGCACCGAAGCCGCACCGGGCGTGCGCGGCATCATCAACTTCTCCGGCGGGCTGCGCCAGGACCTCTGCGACGGCTGGCAGCGCAACCTGGTCGACGCATTCGACCAGTACGGCGCACGCACGGCCGTGCGGTCGCTGTGGCTGTACGGCGACAACGATTCGGTGTGGACGCCCGGGCTCGTCGCGCAAATGCACGACGCGTACGTGTCGCACGGCACGCAAGCCCAGTTCATCGATTTCGGCCGCTACAAGGACGACGCGCACCGGCTGATCGTCGATCGCGACGGCGTGCCGGTCTGGTGGCCGGCCGTCAACGCGTTCCTCGAGAAGCTGAACCTGCCGACCTCGGTGCGCTACGCGGTCGCGAACCCGCACGAACCGAAGGCCACCGGCTATGCGGCCATCGACGCGGTCAACGCGGTGCCGTATGTCGACGAAGCCGGCCGCGAAGGCTATCGCCGCTTCCTGAACCAGCATCCTAGCCGCGCGTTCGCGGTGTCGTCGGAAGGTGCGTGGTCGTGGGCCGAAGGCGGCGACGACCCGATGGCGCTCGCGCTCGACAACTGCGCGAAACAGGGCGCGGGCGCGTGCCGGCTGTATGCGGTCAACGACCGCGTCGTGTGGAACGCAAACACGACGCAGACGGCCGACAACGGCGACGGCAGCACGCACGACGCCGATACGCACGCGCTGGCTTCGCGCTGACGCACGGCGGGCCGTACGCCGCGCCTTTTTCGCCTCCCTTCCCGCTTCCCGCCTCGTTCTTCCGTGCGCGATCGCATCGCGCCGTATTCGCGCGTTCGCGCCATCGCCTGCCGTTCCGGCAGCCTGCCCCCGGATTCCGCAGACCATTCCGCCGCCGCGGTTCGCGCGTGGCATCGCCCAGCTTTGCCGGCCCCTTCGATCCCCGATTTTTCGCGATCGCACCGTGCCCGTCCCGCGATTTTTTTCTGTCGGGGGGTGTCACTCTAACGTCGTTATCTGCGCTCATTTCAGGGCATCTGAACCGTACCGTTCCGAGCAGCCCCGAACTGCGCCGAACTCCCGCCCAGCAAGGCTTTGCGGCGTTTGTAACCGCTAGTGCAACGTGTCGCGGAACACGCTAATCTCAGCGCGTTTTCGAATCTGCCGCGCGGCATCCCGTCGATGCCGCGCGGCCGTTTTACCCTCCGGAGTAGCCTTGAGTACGCCAGCCACCGACGACTGGGTCGCGCGCAGCCTGCGCGCGGTCTGGCATCCCTGCACCCAGATGAAGCACCACGAGCGCCTGCCGCTGATCCCGGTCGCGCGCGGCGCGGGCGTGTGGCTGTACGACCGCGACGGCCGTCGTTACTTCGACGCAATCAGTTCGTGGTGGGTCAACCTGTTCGGCCATGCGAACCCTGACATCAACGCGGCGCTGAAGGACCAGCTCGACACGCTCGAGCACGCGATGCTCGCCGGCTGCACGCACGAGCCCGCGATCGAGCTCGCCGAGCGGCTGCATGCGCTCACCGCGCGCACGCTCGGCCATGCGTTCTTCGCGTCGGACGGTGCGGCGGCCGTCGAGATCGCGCTGAAGATGAGCTTCCACGCGTGGCGCAACCGCGGCCGCGCGAACAAGCAGGAATTCGTCTGCGTCGCGAACAGCTATCACGGCGAGACGATCGGCGCGCTCGGCGTGACCGACGTCGCGCTGTTCAAGGATGCGTACGACCCGCTGATCCGCCATGCGCACGTCGTCGCGTCGCCCGATGCGCGCGGCGCGCTGCCGGGCGAGACGGCCGCCGACGTCGCGGGCCGCGCGCTCGCGGACGTACGGCGCCTGTTCGTCGAACGCGGCGACCGGATCGCCGCGCTGATCGTCGAGCCGCTCGTGCAGTGCGCGGCCGGCATGGCGATGCACGATCCGTCGTACGTGCGCGGGCTGCGCGCGCTGTGCGACGAATTCGGCGTGCACCTGATCGCCGACGAGATCGCGGTCGGCTGCGGCCGCACCGGCACCTTCTTCGCGTGCGAGCAGGCCGGCGTGTGGCCCGATTTCCTGTGCCTGTCGAAAGGCATCAGCGGCGGCTACCTGCCGCTGTCGCTCGTGCTCACGCGCGACGACGTGTTCGCGGCGTTCTACGACGACGATACGACGCGCGGCTTCCTGCACTCGCATTCGTACACGGGCAACCCGCTCGCGTGCCGCGCGGCGGTCGCGACGCTCGACCTGTTCGCACGCGACGACGTGCTCGCGCAAAACGCGCGCAAATCGGCCGCGATGCGCGCCGCGCTCGCACCGCTCGATGCGCACCCGCAGGTGCGCCACCTGCGCGAACGCGGCACGCTGTTCGCATTCGACGTCGCGCTCGACGGCGACGCGGCGCGCGGCTTCTCGCGGCGCTTCTTCGAACGCGCGCTCGAGCGCGAGCTGCTGCTGCGCCCGATCGGCACGACCGTGTACCTGATGCCGCCGTACGTGATGAGCGACGACGACATCGCGTGGCTCGCGCAGCGCACGCGCGACACGCTCGACGCCACGCTCGCGGAGATCAGGTGATGAAACAGCCCCCACGCTCACTGCGTTCGCTGCCCCCCGAGGGGGCGGCAGCCGTCCACGGTCGGCTTTGCAAAGCCGACCGGCTGCACGGGCGCGGAGCGATGCTCCGCGAATTCCCCGCTACGCCCCTTGGGGCGGCCCGGCGGGAGGCAGCGACGATGCCCCTGCTCGACACGCTGCAGCGCGGCCTCGCCGATCTCGACGCGCAAGGGCTGCGCCGCGTGCGCCGCATCGCCGACACCGCGTGCGACGCGCGCATGACCGTCGACGGCCGCGAGATCGTCGGTTTCGCGAGCAACGACTACCTCGGCCTCGCCGCGCACCCGGTGCTCGTCGCCGCGTTCGCCGAAGGCGCGCAGCGCTACGGTTCCGGCAGCGGCGGCTCGCATCTGCTCGGCGGCCATTCGCGCGCGCATGCAAAGCTCGAGGACGAGCTCGCGGGCTTCGCGGGCGGCTTCTGCGACGCGCCGCGCGCGCTGTACTTCAGCACCGGCTACATGGCGAACCTCGCCGCGATGACGGCGCTCACCGGCAAAGGCGCGACGATCTTCTCCGACGCGCTGAACCATGCATCGCTGATCGACGGCATGCGGCTGTCGCGCGCGAACGTGCAGGTCTACCCGCATGCGGACACCGCCGCGCTCGCCGCGCTGCTCGAAGCATCGGATGCCGAAACGAAACTGATCGTCAGCGACACCGTGTTCAGCATGGACGGCGACGTCGCGCCGCTCGCCGAACTCGTCGCGCTGGCCGAACGCCACCGCGCATGGCTCGTCGTCGACGACGCGCACGGCTTCGGCGTGCTCGGCCCACAGGGCCGCGGCGCGCTCGCGGCCGCTGCGCTGCGTTCGCCGAACCTCGTCTACGTCGGCACGCTCGGCAAGGCGGCCGGCGTCGCGGGCGCGTTCGTCATCGCGCACGAGACCGTGATCGAATGGCTGATCCAGCGCGCGCGCAGCTACATCTTCACGACGGCCGCGCCGCCGGCCGTCGCGCATGCGGTATCGGCCAGCCTGAAGGTGATCGCGGGCGACGAAGGCGACGCACGCCGCGCGCACCTCGCCGCGCTGATCGAGCGCACGCGCGCGCTGCTGCGCAACACGCGCTGGCAGCCGGTCGATTCGCACACGGCCGTGCAGCCGCTCGTGATCGGCAGCAACGACGCGACGCTTGCGGCGATGCGCGCGCTCGACGCGCACGGCCTGTGGGTGCCGGCGATCCGGCCGCCGACGGTGCCCGCCGGCACGTCGCGGCTGCGCGTGTCGCTGTCGGCCGCGCATTCGTTCGACGATCTCGCGCGGCTCGAAACCGCGTTGATCGAGGCCAGCGAGGCAGCAGCATGACGGCCCCGCTCTCCCTTTTCGTCACCGGCACCGACACCGAAATCGGCAAGACCTTCGTGTCGGCCGCGATGCTGCACGGCTTCGCGCGGCACGGATTGCGCGCGGCCGCGCTGAAGCCGGTCGCGGCCGGCGCGTACGAACGGGACGGCGTCTGGCACAACGAGGACGCCGACCAGCTCGACGCGGCCGCGAACGTCGTGCTGCCGCCCGAACTGCGCACACCGTTCCTGCTGAAGGCGCCTGCCGCGCCGCACATCGTCGCCGCGCAGGAAGGCGTGACGCTCGACATCGACACGATCGTCGCGTGCCATCGTGAAGCGCTGACGCGCGCGGATATCGTCGTCGTCGAAGGCGCCGGCGGGTTTCGCGTGCCGCTGAACGACACGCAGGACATGGCCGACCTCGCGGTCGCGCTCGGCGTGCCGGTCGTGCTGGTGGTCGGCGTACGGCTCGGCTGCATCAGCCACGCGCTGCTGACCGCCGACGCGATTCGCCAACGCGGCCTCACGCTCGCGGGCTGGGTCGCGAACCACGTCGACCCCACGATGTCGTATCCGGACGAAAACGTCGCAACGATCCGCGACTGGCTCGCGCGCGAGCACCGCGCACCGCTCATCGGCCGCATCCCGCACATGGCGCCGGCCGCTCCCGAATCCGCCGCGGCGATGCTCGACATCGCCGCGCTCGTCGAGTCGCTGCGCGCCGCGCAGCATTGACCCAACCGATCCCCCAATCCCGCCCAGGACAGGAAAACGAAATGACCCAAGCCCAGACCGCCGCCGTGCAACCCGACGCGATTCCCGTGGCTGCACCGGCCCCGCAGCGCTGGCGCGTCGCCGACGTCGTCGCGCTGTTCGCGCTGCCGTTCAACGACCTGATCTTCCGCGCGCAGCAGGTGCATCGCGAGCACTTCGACGCGAACGCGGTGCAGTTGTCGACGCTGCTGTCGATCAAGACGGGCGGCTGCGAGGAAGATTGCGGCTACTGCTCGCAGTCGTCGCATCACGACACGGGCCTGAAGGCCGAGAAGCTGATGGACGTCGACACGGTGCTCGACGCCGCGCGCGCGGCAAAGGCGAACGGCGCGAGCCGCTTCTGCATGGGCGCCGCGTGGCGCAACCCGAAGGAGCGCCACATGCCGGCGCTGACCGAGATGGTGCGCGGCGTGAAGGAGCTCGGCCTCGAAACCTGCATGACGCTCGGCATGCTCGAGGACGAACAGGCGCAGCAGCTCGCCGACGCGGGCCTCGACTACTACAACCACAACCTCGACACGTCGCCGGAGTTCTACGGCCAGGTGATCTCGACGCGCACGTACCAGGACCGCCTCGACACGCTCGACCGCGTGCGCGACGCGGGCATCAACGTGTGCTGCGGCGGCATCATCGGGATGGGCGAATCGCGCCGCGAGCGCGCGGGCCTGATCTCGCAGCTCGCGAACCTGAACCCGTATCCGGAATCGGTGCCGATCAACAACCTCGTCGCGATCGAAGGCACGCCGCTCGAAGGCACCGCGCCGCTCGACCCGTTCGAGTTCGTGCGCACGATCGCGGTCGCGCGCATCACGATGCCGAAGGCCGTCGTGCGCCTGTCGGCCGGCCGCGAGCAGCTCGATGACGCGATGCAGGCGATGTGCTTCCTCGCCGGCGCGAACTCGATGTTCTACGGCGACCAGTTGCTGACGACCAGCAACCCGCAGACGCAGCGCGACCGCGCACTGTTCGAGCGCCTCGGCATCCGCGCGAGCCAGGCCGACGCGCTGTCGGGCAACGCGTAAGCGAAACGGCCGGCGGGCCGCGCCTGCGAGCGAAAAAAGCCGGGGCGTGCCCCGGCTTTTCTTCGCCCGATCGTCTGCGCCGCGTGGCCCTGCGCCTCGCGGATCGCGGTCTCCCCGACGCGCCAGCGTGCCGCCTTCGACGGCCGCGCCGCGTATGCGCGGCGGCCGCCGTGCACGTTACACGCGCGCTACACGCGCGCTACACGCGTGTCATACGTGCGACGCCGCGCCGTCGAGCGCCGCGCGCACCCGCTCGACGAGCTGTGCGTCGACGGGCGCCAGCACCTCGCCGCGCGGCCGCACGCCCGAGCCGAAATGCACCGCGCGCACGCCGGTGGCCCGGACGAAATCGCCGACCGCATCGACGGTGAGCCCCGAGCCGGCCAGCACCGTGCACGTCGCCCCTTCGGCCTGCCGCACCATCCGCGTGATCGTCGCGGCCGCGTCGAGCACCGACGGATGGCCGCCCGACGTCAGCACCGACGTGACGGCCGGCACGCGCAGCAGCGCGTCGAACGCGGCGTTCAGGTCGCGCGACACGTCGAATGCGCGGTGGAACGTCAGCGCGCGGCCATCCGCGGCCGCCGCGATGCGGGTCAGCGCGCCGAGATCGACGTCGCCGCGCGCATCGAGCGCGCCGAACACGACGCCGTTCGCGCCGGCCGCGACGGCCGCGCGCACGTCGCGTTCGATCACGCGCAGGTCGTCGGCGTCGTAGACGAACGACCGGCTGTGCGGACGCACGATCACGTTGACGGGAATCGGCACGGCGGCCACGACGGCCTCGATCAGGCCGACGCTCGGCGTCAGCCCGCCTTCGGTGATTGCGGTCACGAGTTCGAGGCGGTCGGCGCCCGCGCGGGCGGCGGCCTTCGCATCGCCGACGGTCGTGGCGATCACTTCGAGGAGGACGGAGGAAGCGGCGTTTCGGTTCATCGGCAGCTCGCGATTCGTCAGGACAATTCGCGCATCCTAGCCGAGCGGCGCGACGGGCGCCAGCGTGCCGGCCGCCGCGCGTATCAGCCGCGCCGCACGAGCCAGACGCCGGCCAGCGCGGACAACGCCGTCGCCACGGCACCGGGCGCGAACCGGAACATCCGCGCGTTCACGTCCACGCCCTGCTGCTGCATCACGTCGACGATCCCGGGCGACAGCAGCAGTGACGCCCAGCCCATCATCCCGAACGCGGTGGCCGCAGTCGCGACGAGCAGCGCGATGCCCGCGCCCCGCGCACGCGGCCGGAACGCGCCGGCGAACGCGCCCGCGGCGAGGAGCGCGGCCGAAAACGCGAACAGCACGGCGACGAAAACGAGCATCGCCGCCGTATGCCCGATCTTCATGAACGCGACCATCTGCGCGGCGATCACGCACATGCCCGCGATCGTGAACAGCACGACCGCCAGCGCGTTGCGCACGAAGCTCACGCGAGTGCCTGGCGGAAATACGCGGTCGCGGGGCGCCGGAACAGCAGGTAGACGAACAGCGCGAACAGCAGGAAGCCGGGAATCAGCACCGCGAACATCGACGGCGGCATGTTGACGAACGAGAACGCGAAGCCGAGCACGGATGTCGCGACGTACGCCTTGCGCGACCACTCGCGGCCCTTGAGGATCGCGATGCCGATCACGACGTTCGCGGCTTCGATGATCACGCTGATGCCGAGCGTCGCCCAGACGGGCAGCAGGTAGTGCGACAGCAGCGCCTGGGTGGTCGGCATGCCGATCGAGAACGGCGTATAGACGCACGTGATCGCGTTGGTCACGATGATGATCCACGCGAGGATGGTCAGCGAAATCGGTCTTTTCATTGTGTTGTCCTTTTATTCGCCGCCATGGTGGCCCCCGGGGCGGCGCGATCGCGGTCACGACGGCCGCGATCGCGCCATTTTCGGGGAAGCACGCGGGGAACGCAACGGCCGGCCCGGGCCGATGCGTGCCGATCGTCCGGATCGCCGCATGCGGTGCGCACGCGATGCTAGCCGGCGTCCGCCTCGCCGTCGACCCAGTCGATATCGCCGCACAGCACGCGCTGCGCATCGCCGACGCGCACGGCCACCGACAGCGTCACGCACGGCTGCGCCTCGTTGATCGACAGGTACGGCCGCGTGACCTGCACGCGCCCCGGCTCGGCGATCGCCGAGCGGAAATACGGCCGGCGCAGCCAGTTCGCGCCCTGCGCGTCCGCCAGCGGCGAGAAGCGCGCCTCGCTCAGCGCGCGATCGGCGCGCAGCACGACGTTGCGGCCCGACTGCCGGCCGTGCGCGTCGAGCAGGAAGCAGCGCGCGGCCGCGTCGAGCGCGAGGAAGTTCCAGCACACCTCGTCGAGCGGTTCGCCGGCCGCGAGGCGCTCGGCCGCACGCTCGAACGCGCGCAGGTACGGCGCGATTCGCTGCGCGTCGCGCCGCTCGCGCGCTTCGGTTTGCTGACGAAAGCGCTCGGTCAACTCGCCGATGCAGCTCGTCGCGGCCGCGCTGTCGGGCAGCCCCGGCGCGGGGCGGCCGAAGTAGTAGCCCTGCACGAAATCGGCCTCGCACGACAGCGCGATCTGCGCCTCGTGCTCGGTCTCGATCCCCTCGACGAGCACGAGCTTGCCGGCCTCGTGCAGCAGCGTCACCAGCCCGTGCAGGATCGCGGTGAGCCCCGTGCGGTGCGCCGCGTGCGACAGCATGATGCGGTCGAGCTTCACGATGTCCGGGTTCAGTTGCCAGATCCGCTCGAGGTTCGAGTGGCCGGCGCCGAAATCGTCGAGCGCGATCAGGAAGCCGTGCGTGCGGAATTCGCGCACGGCCTCGGCGAGCCGCTCGACGTCGTCCGCGCGCTGTTCGAGCACTTCGAGCACGACGCGGCGCGGCGGCATGCCGAGCCGCTTCAGGTTCGCCAGCAGCGCGGCCGCCTGGAACGGGTCGGTGAGCACGCCCGGATGGACGTTGAGAAACAGCCACTCGCGCTCGGCGCCGAACAGCGCGAAGTTCTCGAGATGCAGCGCCTGCGCGAGCCGGTCGAGCTGCAGCAGTTCGCCCTGGCGCGCGGCTTCGCCGAACACGTCGAGCGGCGACACGGGGCGGTCGAGCGCATCGTGCGCGCGCAACAGCGCCTCGTAGCCGATCGCACGCTGGTGCGACAGGCTGAATATCGGCTGGAACACGGTCGTGAGCGTCAGGTCGCGATGCTGCGTCGCCAGACGTTCGAGGCCGGAGCTCATCTCCCGCTCGAACCGGTACGGCGACGCGGCGGCCGGACGCTCCTGTTGCACGATCGTCATACCTTCCTCCTGGTGAAGCACTCGAACGCGCCGACCGACGAAACGGACGGCGCGTGCAATGTCTTGGTTGGACCCTCGGTTGTCCGGTCGGTGCCGGACGGCTGACCAGCATCAAGCAAGCTCCGTGCAAGGAGCGAACAACCCATGCGCCGCGCGGGTGCGCGGGGCTGCCGCACCAGCGTGGCGCGCGTCCGACGCACCATTTTCGTGCGCACGCACCGGCCGCTTGAGCGCAGCCGTCACTGCGGCACGCTACACTCCGTACGATCGTTTCATTCCCCGCATTCGCCGTATCGATGGAAATCGTCTTCACAGTCCTGATCCTGCTGCTGACCGTCGCACTGTCCGGCGCCGTCACGCGCAACCTGCCATTGCAACTGCCGCTGCCGCTGATGCAGATCGCATTCGGCGCGATCCTCGCGTGGCCGAAGTTCAACCTGCACGTCACGTTCGATCCCGAAATCTTCATGCTGCTGTTCATTCCGCCGCTGCTGTTCGCGGACGGCTGGCGGATTCCGAAACGCGAGCTTTACCTGCAGCGCCGCGCGATCCTGATGCTCGCATTCGGGCTCGTGTTCATGACGGTACTCGCAGTGGGCTACTTCGCGCATTGGCTGATTCCCGAGTTGCCGCTGCCGATCGCGTTCGCGCTCGCGGCCGTGCTGTCGCCGACCGACGCGGTCGCGCTGTCGGGCATCGCCGGCCGTGGCAGGATCCCGCCGCAACTGATGCACATCCTCGAAGGCGAGGCGCTGATGAACGACGCGTCGGGCCTCGTCGCGCTGAAGTTCGCGATCGCGGCCGCGCTGACCGGCGTGTTCTCGCTGCGCGCCGCGTCGGTCACGTTCGTGATCGTCGCCGCCGGCGGCCTCGCGACGGGCGCGATCGTGTCGTGGGTGTTCAGCGCGCTGTCGACGCGCTTCCTGAACGCCGAGCAGGAAGGCGACCCGGCGCCCGGCATCGTGATGACGCTGCTCGTGCCGTTCGCGGCCTACCTGTTCGCCGAGCATCTCGACCTGTCGGGCGTGCTCGCGGCCGTGTCGGCCGGGATGATGATGAATTACACGAGCTTCTCGCGCAAAAGCACCGTCGCATCGCGCGTGCGCGCCGAAAGCACGTGGGCGATGATCGAGTTCGTGTTCAACGGCATGGTGTTCATCATGCTCGGGCTGCAGTTGCCGCACATCATCGGCCGCGCGCTCGTCGACGCGCACCATACGAGCGACGCGCTGGTCGGCCGGATGATCTTCAACGTGTGCGCGATGATGATCGCGCTGTATGCGATCCGCTTCCTGTGGGTCTGGCTGCTGCGCTGGTTCGCGAGCCGCCGCGCGGCGCGCCAGGGCCTCGCGGGCACGATGGCCGGCGTGCGCACGATCGCGGTGATGACGGTCGGCGGCGTGCGCGGCGCGGTCACGCTCGCCGGCGTGCTGTCGATCCCGGTCGCACTCGCCGACGGCGCGCCGCTGCCGGGGCGCGACACCGCGATCTTCGTCGCGTCGGCCGTGATCCTCGGCTCGCTCGTCGTCGCGGTGATCGGCCTGCCGCTGCTGCTGCGCGGCGTGCGCTCGTCGCGCAACCCGCTCGCCGACGAGGAGCGCTCCGCGCGTGCCGCCGCCGCGCAGGCCGCGATCCGCGCGATCGACTCGTCGCACGACGCGATCTCGGCCGATCTCGACGAATCGGGCGCCGCGCGCTGCGCGGACATCTCGGCGCGCGTGATGGACCAGTATCGCCGCCGGCTCACCGCGCTCGCCGAGGACGGCCCCACGCCGCGCGCGGAAGCCAAGCAGTCCGAGACGATGGAGCTGCAGATGCGGATCGCGGCCGTGCGCGCGGAACGCTCGGTGCTGTACCGGCTGCGCAGCGAGAGCAGGATTTCCGACGAGACGCTGACGAAGCTGATCCGCGAGATCGACCTGTCGGAAACCGCGCTGTCGACGCGCAAGAAAGGCATTCTCTGACGGGCCGTTCGATGCCCGGAAGCAACCGCCCCTAAAAAACGGCGACGCCGAAGCGTCGCCGTTTTCGCATCCGCCCGCGTTCGCGTTACTTCGCGACGACGACCGGAATCCCCTTCAGCATCCCCGCGCCCTTCATTTCGTCGAGCGCGTGCTGCACGGCCGCGCTCGTCGCCGCGTCGATGCCGAGCTGCAGCGCGAGTTCGCGCTCCGCGCGCTTCACGCCCGCCAGGTTGCGCACCTTCACGTGACCGAAGCCGCGCACGCGTGCGTGCAGGTCGGCCAGCTGCACGACCTGCGCCGCATTGCCGGCCGTCGTCGCGGCGAGCGCTCGGGCGAGCGTCGTCTCGTAGTCGTCGGCCAGCGCGCGCTCCATCCTGCGCTCGACGGTGCGGCCGAACGGATCGAGCCACGTGCCGCGCAGGCTGCGCACGCGCGCCAGCATGCCGAACACCGGCCACATCCACTGGCCGAACACGCGTTTCTTCGGCACGCTGCCGTCGCTGCCGGCCTTCGAGACCGTCGGCGGCGCAAGGTTGAACTTCACGCGATAGGCCTGACCCGGCACGCCTTCGAACTGCGCTTCGAGCGCGGTGCGGAATGCCTCGTCCGCGTAGAGCCGCGCGACCTCGTATTCGTCCTTCACCGCGAGCAGCCGGTAGAACGTCGTCGCGACCGCGCGCGTCAGCGCGTCGTCGCCCTTCGCGGCCGCCGCGTTCACGAGCGCCCGGTAGCGCTCGACGTAGCGCGCGCCGCCGTACGCATCGAGACGCGCTTCGCGATCGGCGATCAGTTCGGCAAGCGTTTCCGGCGCGGCGTGCGCGGCCACCGCGTGACGCGCGTTCCACAACGCATCGAGCCCCGCCGCATCGCCGGCCGCCATCCGCCCGATCGAGAACGCGAGCTTGTTCATCGGCACCGCGACGTTGTTCAGCTCGATCGCGCGCATCATCGCCGCGAGCGACACCGGCACGAGGCCGAGCTGCCACGCGTAGCCGAGCATCAGGATGTTCGCGCCGATCGAGTCTCCGAGGAATTTCGCGGCGAGCGCCTGCGCGTCGCAGCTCGACAGGTAGCCGTCGCCGGCCGCGTGACGCATCTTTTCGAGCAGCGCGTCCGCATGCAGGTTCGCGTCGGGGTTCTGCACGAACGACGCGTTCGGGATCCGGTGCGTGTTGACGACGATCCGCGAACGCTCGTGACGCACCGTCTGCAGCGCTTCGGCGCTCGCGCCGACGACCATGTCGCACGCGAGCAGCACGTCGGCCTGCTGCGTGTCGATGCGCACCTGGTTCAGCCATCGGTCGCTCGCGGCGATCCGCACGAACGACAGCACCGAGCCGCCCTTCTGCGCGAAGCCCATGAAGTCGAGCACCGATGCACTCTTGCCTTCGAGGTGAGCGGCCATGCTGATCAGCGCGCCGACCGTCACGACGCCCGTGCCGCCGACGCCCGTCACGAGCATGTCGAACGGCGCCGCGTCGAGGTGCGTCGCGGGCACCGGCAGCGCGTCGACGCGCACGGCGAGCGCCGCTTCGTCGAACGCGGCACCCGCGGCCTTCTTCAGCGCCGCGCCTTCGACCGTCACGAAGCTCGGGCAGAAGCCGTTCACGCACGAATAGTCCTTGTTGCACGACGACTGGTCGATGCGGCGCTTGCGGCCGAGCGGCGTCTCGAGCGGCTCGACCGACAGGCAGTTCGACTGCACGCCGCAGTCGCCGCAGCCTTCGCACACCGCTTCGTTGATGAACAGGCGCTTGTCCGGGTCGGGGAATTCGCCCTTCTTGCGGCGGCGGCGCTTCTCGGCCGCGCAGGTCTGGTCGTAGATCAGCACGGTGACGCCCGGCGTCTCGCGCAACTCGCGCTGCACCGTGTCGAGTTCGCTGCGGTGGTGGAACGTCGTGCCCTTCGGGAACAACCCGTGATGGCCGTCGTACTTCTCCGGTTCGTCCGACACGACGACGAAGCGCGACACGCCTTCCGCCTCGACCTGCCGCGCGATCTGCGGCACCGAGATGCTGCCGTCGACCGGCTGGCCGCCCGTCATCGCGACCGCGTCGTTGTAGAGGATCTTGTACGTGATGTTCGTTTTCGCGGCGACCGCCTGGCGGATCGCGAGGATGCCCGAGTGGAAGTAGGTGCCGTCGCCGAGGTTCTGGAACACGTGCTTCGTGTTGGTGAACATCGCGTGCGCGGCCCAGTCGACGCCCTCGCCGCCCATCTGGATCAGCCCCGTCGTGTCGCGCTCCATCCACGACGCCATGAAGTGGCAGCCGATGCCGGCCTGCGCGATCGAGCCTTCCGGCACCTTCGTCGACGTGTTGTGCGGGCAGCCCGAGCAGAAGTACGGCGTGCGCTTCACCGCGTCGGCCTCGTTCGACAGGATCTGCGGCGCGACGAGATCGACGACGCGTTCGCGGCGGTCGAGCGCCGGCTTGTGCCGCGCGAGCCATTCGGCGAACACCGGCAGGATGCGCGACGGGCGCAGCTCGCCGAGCTCGGACAGCAGGCAGGCGCCGGCAGCATCGTGCTTGCCGAGTACGCGCGGACGCGCGCCTTCCGTGCGGTTGTACAGGTAATCCTTGATCTGCTGCTCGATGACCGGGCCTTTCTCCTCGATCACGAGCACTTCGGCGAGCCCGTCGACGAAGGTCTCGATGCGCGTCATCTCGAGCGGATACGACAGGCCGACCTTGTAGATCCGCACGCCGGCCGCGTCGAGGTCGGCCACCGTCAGGTCGAGACGGCGCAGCGCTTCCATCAGGTCGAGGTGCGCCTTGCCGCACGTGACGATGCCGACGTTCGCCTGCGCGCTCGGCGCGATCCACTTGTCGATGCTGTTGGTGCGCGCGAAATGGCGCACCGCGTCGAGCTTCGCGGCGAGGCGCGCCTCGATCGTGAGGCTCGGCAGGTCGGGCCAGCGGTTGTGCAGGCCGCCCGCCGGCGGCGTGAAGCCCGCCGGCGCCGGCCACTGCGTCTGCAGCCCGTCGAGGTCGACGGTCGAGCCCGACTCGACCGTTTCCGAAATCGCCTTGAAGCCGACCCAGGCGCCCGAATAGCGCGACAGTGCCCAGCCGTACAGGCCGAATTCGAGCATGTCGGCGATGTTCGCCGGGTTCACGACCGGCATGTGCCACGCGATCATCGCGAAGTCGCTCTGGTGCGGCATCGACGACGATACGCAGCCGTGGTCGTCGCCCGCGACGACGAGCACGCCGCCGTGCGGCGACGAACCGTACGCATTGCCGTGCTTCAGCGCGTCGCCGGCGCGATCGACGCCCGGGCCCTTGCCGTACCACATCGCATACACGCCCTCGACGGTGCGCTCCGGGTCGGCTTCGACGCGCTGCGTGCCGAGCACGGCCGTGCCGCCGAGTTCCTCGTTGATCGCGGGCAGGAAGCGCACGCCGCCGGCGTCGAGCAGTTTCTGCGCTTTCCACAACTGCTGATCGACCATGCCGAGCGGCGAGCCGCGATAGCCGCTGACGAAGCCGGCCGTGTTGAGCCCCTGTTCGGTGTCGACCGTGCGCTGCATCAGCAGCAGGCGGACCAGCGCCTGCGTGCCGGTCAGGAAGATCCGGCCGCGCGTCGCGGTCAGGTTGTCGGTCAGGCGGTAGTCGGACAGGGCGGGCGGGCCGTCGATGGGCAAGCGGGCGGTCATGGGGGAAGTCTCCTGATTGTGCTGTGCTGTGCTGTTCTGGGCTGCGCGGCGGGGCGTCGGACGACGCGTGATCGGCGGCAGCGAATGGCTCTATTTTTTCGCGCGCAGACGAGAATGTTTTTTCTCTTCTTGCTCGGGCGGGCCCGCAGCGAGAAAAACTGCACAGCTTTTTATCGGGATTTGAGAGAGTTTTCGCGCGCGGCGGCGGAGCGGGATGGGCGGGGTGTCGGGACGGCCGGGTGGTTTGGTGGAACAACCGGTGCGGGCCCGAACGCAACCGGCCGGCGCGGCGGCGGGCGCTCACGCCTCGTGTGATAAGGGTTTCAGCTGTCGGAGGCGGTCAGCCTCACCATTGAAATGCACAGCATTCCGATTGGCCGGGGGCGCGGGATGTCCACAATGCTGCGCCCTTCAGCCGATCGGGCTCGCGCGCTCACCGTTCGAACGCACAGCGTTTCGAGTGGCGTTGGGGGAGGGATGTCCACATCCGAAATCGGTATCCGGTTCGCTCGGGCGCCGATGCTCACCGTTGAAATTCACAGCGCGGCGAGTGGATTTCGGCGGTGGATATCCACATCGGGATCGGCTCGTTTCGTCGATCCGAGGTTCACTCTCACCGATCGAATACACAGGATCGTGAGTGGGTTTGTTGGCCGGATATTCACATCGGAACACGTACGCTGCGCAATCGCAGAGGCGCTCTCACCGTTGAAATACACAGCGCTTCGAGTGGCTGCGGTGGTGGTTATCCACCGCCCGAACCAACCCTGTCGTCCGGTCTCGCGCGCATCCTCACCGTTGAAAACCACAGCGCTTCGAGTGGCTGCGGTGGCAGTTATCCACGCTCGAACCGACCCTGTCGTCCGGTCTCGCGCGCACCCTCACCGTTGGAAACCACAGCGCTTCGAGTGACTTTGAGAGGCGGATATCCACATGGACGAGAATCCGTGAGTCGGCCGGCGAAGTGCGTTTCCGAGGGCCACGACGACCGGAGGTCCACGCCGGCATCGGCACGCTGTCCAATCGGGCGTCGACACTCACCTTCGAAATACACAGTGCCGCGAGTCGTTTGGCTGGCCGGATATCCACACGAGAATCCGCGTTGCCCTCGATAGCAGGCACGCTCCCGAGCCCGAAATGCACGGCGCTTCAGACGACGTTGTCGGCAGAACGGCCGCGTCTTGACCGGCTGTCCGCCGATAGCGCACTCACGCTCACCATTGAATTACACAGCGCTTCGAGTCGCTTGAGAAGGTTGATACGCGCAATGAAATCCGCTCGCTGCGGACCACTTACCCGCGCTCACCGTTAAAATGCACAGCCCTTCGATTGGCTTCCCGAGCCGGATATCCACGTCGCCACGCACTCGACGTTCGGTCACGCATGCGCGCGTTCGGCTAGAATGCGCGGCGCCCAGAACCACGCCGGAGATCGGGAAGCCGCGCCGGAGCAGGCGCGTCGCGCGATCCGGCGCCGACACTCACCGCTGAATTTCACAGCATTTCGCGTCGTTCCGTGGATTGGTTATCCACAACCCTCTTCATGCATTACGTGGCATCCGGTCACCCTCACCGGTAAAATGCACAGGGCTGCGAGTCGTTTCGGTGCGCTGATATCCACAACGGATCGCGCGAAGGAACGTGCATCGGCACATCGGCGGAAGCGGTCCGCGCATCGACGCGCGGCAATCGGGCATAGCCGGAAAGCCTTGTCCAGACAGCCTTGGCGGCACCTCACCATTCAAATGCACAGCGTTTCGAGTCGCCTTGAGGGTGGGTTGTCCACATCCGGCCCATTGCGCCGACTCAAGCCGACACGCACTCCGGGCAACCTCACTCGGCAATCGAACGGATGACCGTTGCCGGATTGCCGCCGACCAGCGTATTCGGCGGAACGTCCCTGGTAACGACGGCCCCGGCCGCGACGACCGAATGCTCGCCCACCGTCACGCCGCCGATGATCGTCGCACCCGCGCCGACCCACACGTTCCGTTCGATCGCGATCGGCTTCGCGACGACGAAGTCGCGCCGCCGGGAAGGTTCGACCGGATGGCTGGACGTGATGAGGCTGACGTTCGGCCCGATCATCACGTCGTCGCCAATCTCGAGCCCGCCCAGGTCGTAGAACGTGCAGTTCTGGTTGACGAACACGTTGCGCCCGATCTTCATGCCGGCGCCGCCCGTCGCATGGAACGGCGGGATCAGCACGAAGCCGTCGTCCACCTGCGTGCCGATCAGTTCGCTGAACAACGCGCGAACTTCTGCCGCATCGTCGAACGTCAGGCAGTTGAGCCGCGCGGTAATCGCCATCGCTCGCTTGACCTCGGCCACCATGGCCGCCGATTCCGGCGTTCTTCGCGGAATGATCGTGGTGCGATCGTCGTTTGCCATTCGTTGCTTGTCTCCATGCGCGGTCGAACCGGCGGTGGGTGCGCGGCAGCGGTGCCGGGTTGAAGATTCCCGCGCTGCGCGAAGCGTCGCGATCGCGGATGAATGCCTGCACTGCCATGTGCACGAGTGCAGCGGGAGAGGCGGTGCATTGTAGTGACGCAGGCTTACACCGGGATTTTTCGACGTTATTCATAACTAGTTTCAATATAACTAGTTATTCGAAGAATCCTTGTAACAGCGGGCTTCGCCCGGCCCTCCACCCGATTCATGTCCGACACAACACACCGGACGAGACGCGCGCAGCAGGCCGCCCCTGGCCGGGCGCCCCTGTCCGAACCTCCTGCGCTCGGGTACGCTTGAGCATCCACCGGACCCTGCCTGCACCCAAACGCGGAGGCGCGATGAAGCTCTACTACTGGCCGAAGACCCGGGCATTCCGGGCGTTGTGGATGCTCGAGGAAATCGGCGTGGTGTACGAACTCGTGCCGATCGACCTGCGCTCGCACGAACAGGGCAGCGACGCGTTCGTGCAGGTCAACCCGATGGCCAAGCTGCCCGCACTCGACGACGGCAGCGTGCCGTTCGCCGAATCGGGCGCCGTGCTGCTCTATCTCGCCGACCGTTGCCCCGGCGCCGGGCTCGGCGTTGCACCCGACCATCCGTTGCGCGGCCGCTTCCTCCAATGGATGTTCTTCACCCCGACCTGCCTCGAACCGGCGATGGCCGAGAAGTTCACGGGCGCATCGGGCAATCCGGTCGCGTTCGGCTGGGGCAACATCACGCGCGTGCAGCGCGCGCTCGCGCAGACGCTCGCCCACAGCCCCTGGCTCGTCGGCGACCGCTTCACCGCAGCCGACCTGCTGCTCGCCAGCACGCTGAAGATCGCGTTCGACGCGCATCTGCTGCCGCACGAAGGCGTGCTCGGCGACTACGTCGCGCGAGCCGAGGACCGCGACGCGTTCCGCCGCGCGGTCGCGATCGAACAACGCGAAGCGGCGCGTCTGCTGCACGCGTGACGCATGCGGGGCGGCGCCAGCCGCCCCGCGAGCACACCTACGCAGCCGGCCCCTGCGCCGCCGCGCCCGCGTCGACCACCACGCCCGGCGAACCGCGCTCGTCGGTGTCGGCGTCGACCGGCACTATGTCGTGAAAATGCGTGTAGTCGATGTGCGTGATGCCGTCTTCGTCGTGCATCAGGTCGACATAGCGGTGACGCCAGCGGATCTCCCCATGCGCCCACGAGTGACGCGCCTGCATGACCTGCGCGGTCGTCTCGTCCGAGCCCTCGATCGTGATCAGCAGCGACGCGTCGCGCGCGGCGAGCGATTCGGGCGTCTCGCCGAACAGCGCGCTCGATTCGTCGATCACATGCATCAGGTTCCAGCCGAGCAGGAAGATCGGATGCTCGCTGCGCACGAGCGGCAGGTCGTGGATCTTGCGCAGCGAGTAGCCCTCGTGCGTGCCTTCGACACGCATCAGCCGCAATTTCGCCTGCGCCTCGGCAATCACGTTCTGGCGCGCATTCGCGGCGCGCACCATCAGCGTCATTCGGCCGTTCAGCGGCCGCACGATCGCATAGCGCGCGAACAGGATCTTCGCCTGCGGCCTGGAAAACCGCGCGAACACGAGCCCCGTGGCCAGCGCGATGCTCGACATCCCGACGAAGATCTCGAACGTCGCGACCAGGTGCGCATAGAGGGTCTGCGGATGCATGTCGCCGTAGCCGACGGTCGCGAGCGTCTCGACGCTGAAGAAGAACGCGCCGCCGAACCCGGCCGGCGACTGGTTCGCGATCGGCGCGTGGCCGAGCATGTAGAGCATCGCGAAACCGCCGTTGAGCAGCAGGAACAGCACCGCGAGCGACAGGAAGAACACGGGCCAGCTCACCGTCAGCGCTCGGTGATAGAAGTCGCGCCAGCCGAGCGGCGGCATCCCGTACGCGATCACCGGGCGGGTGCCCGACCAGATCTTGCGGCCACGGCCGCGGGAGGCGGGGGAGGACGAATCGACGTTCATCGCGCGGTGCCGGTTGCAGAAAGGCGATGAGCGTAGCACGCGCGGCGGCGGCCGGGAATGCGTGCCGATTCGGAATGGAAATTTGCCGCGCCGCCGGACGCGTGCGGACGCGCAGCGTCGAAAAAAAACCGGCCGCATGAAAGCGGCCGGCTGCATCGTCATCGTGCGGACAAGCGCGCGGTGCGCGCCGTTATCACTTCCGGTCGACGATCACCTGGTCGAACGTGCCGCCGTCGGCGAAATGGGTCTTCTGCGCGTTCGCCCAGCTACCGAAGACCTGCTCGACGCTGAACGTCTTCAGCGACTTGAACTCGGCCGCATGCTTCTTCAGCACGTTCGCGTCGCGCGGGCGCAGATGATGCTGCGCGATGATCTCCTGCGCTTGCGGCGTGTACAGGTAGTCGAGATACGCCTGCGCGACCTTGCGCGTGCCCTTCTTGTCGACGACCTTGTCGACGACGGCGACGGGCGGCTCCGCGAGGATGCTCGCCGACGGATACACGGCGTCGAACTGCGCGCCCGACGCGCCGGTATCCATCAGCGCGACTTCGTTCTCGAACGTGACCAGCACGTCGCCGATGCCGCGCTGCGTGAACGTCGTCGTGGCGCCTCGGCCGCCCGAGTCGAGCACCGGCACGTTGCGGAAGATCGCCTTCTCGAAGTCGAGCGCCTGCTGGTCGGTCGCGCCCTTCTGCTTCTGGAAGCCCCACGCGGCGAGATACGCGTAGCGGCCGTTGCCCGACGTCTTCGGGTTCGCGATGATCACCTGGACGCCCGGCTTCGCGAGATCGCTCCAGTCCTTGATCGCCTTCGGGTTGCCCTTGCGCACGAGGAACACCATCGTCGTCGAGTACGGCGAGCTGTTGTCCGGGAAGCGCGCGCGCCAGTCCTTCGGCAGCAGCTGGCCGCGCTCGGCGAGCAGGTCGATGTCGTTCGGCTGGTTCATCGTCACGACGTCGGCCTGCAGCCCCTGCAGTACCGACAGCGCCTGCGCGCTCGACGCGCCGTGCGACTGCTTGAGCGCGACCGTCTCGCCGGTCTTCTGCTTGTACGCGGCGGCAAAGCTCGCATTGATGTCCTTGTACAGCTCGCGCGTCACGTCGTACGACACGTTCAGGATCGACGTGTCCGCGTGCGCAACCGTCGCCGCCACGACCAGCGCCGCCGCCGCGCCCGTGTGCAGCCAGCGGCCGATTCCCTTGATGCTTGCCATCGTGATATGCCCCGTTTCCAGTGGTGGTGAATGTGCGTGACGGCACGCGTACGCGCTGTCATCGAAACGTAAGCGGGCATTCTAGCGGCCGGCCGCGGCGCGCTTTCCAATCAGTCGTGGAAAGCAAATCTCGAATCCTGCTAAACGGCGGCGGACGCTCGCGCGCGCGCCAGATCCGGTGTTAAGATCGCCGTTCAGCCCACTTCACGGTTCATCCATGTCCGCTGCCCTGCGCTCGCTCCCGATCCTCGCCGCCGTCGCGGCAGGTGCGCGCGCGGCCGGGCTGAAACTGAAAAAACGACTCCTCGACTGACGGGGACGTCGCGTCCCGTCAGGCGAATGCCGGACGGGATGCCCGCAGGTCGTTTCTTTCTCCTTGCCCGCATGCCTCGTTCCGGCACTCCGCCGGCGGAACGGTTCCTTCCCACTCCGTTTCCACCATGAGGCTTTGCATGCACACACGTTTCGAAGGTATCTGGCTGCCGATCGTCACGCCGTTCCACCACGGCGAAGTCGATCATGCGCCGCTCGCGCGGCTCGCGCGCCACTATGCGGCCGCGGGCATCGCGGGTTTCGTCGCGGGCGCGACGACCGGTGAAGGCGTGCTGCTCGACGCGCGCGAACAGGACGCCGTGTTCGCGACGCTGCGCGACGCGGCGCCTGGCCTGCCGATCGTCGTCGGGCTGACCGCGAGCGCGACGCATGTCGCGGCGGCTCGCGCGCGCGAACTCGCCGCGCTGCGGCCCGACGGGCTGCTCGTCACGCCGCCCGTCTACGTGCGGCCGACGCAGGACGGCATCCGCCGCCATGTCGAGGCGATCGTCGACGCGGCCGACCTGGCCGTGCTCGTCTACAACATCCCGTACCGCACCGGCGTGAACGTCGAACTGGAAACGCTGCAGGCGCTCGCGCGCGACCCGCGCGTCGCGGGCATCAAGGAATGCGGCGGCACGCTCGACCGGATGAGCCGGCTCGTGCACGACACGCCGCTTGCGATCCTGTCCGGCGACGACAACCAGAACTTCGCGGCACTGTGCGCCGGTGCGCACGGCGCGATTGCCAGCAGCGCGCACGTGCTGCCCGAATGGCATGTGCGCATCCATGCGCTGCTGCGCGACGGGCGGCTCGCCGATGCGCGGCGCCTGTCGGTCGCGCTGCAGCCGCTCGTCGCGGCGCTGTTCGCGGAGCCGAACCCGGCGCCGGTGAAGGCCGTGCTGGCCGCGCAAGGATGGTGCGAGGACGGGTTGCGGCTGCCGTTCGTGCCGGCGAGCGACGGGTTGCGGGAGCGGCTGGCAGCCATCTGCGCGGCACTCGAAGAAATCGAGCCGGACGTCGCGGCAGCATAGGCCTCTACGCCGCGTGAGGCGCTGGCGACAGATGAATTTCAACCCAACGGATTATTTCAAACTGTCAGAACCAGAGACAGGCCATACCGTGCAAGAAGGGCGTCGGCAGTCACGAGCTGAAGCGGTTCGTGCCGTGCCTGCGCGACCAGCAGGCGATCGAACGGATCGCGATGGTGGTGAGGCAAATCACGGACTGCGGCCCCATGCACGGCCCAAACCGGTAGCTCGCGAATCCCGCGTGGCGCCGATCGAGCGGACCAGCTTGCCCACCTCAATATCGAGCTTCCCCAAGCCAGCCTTGATGGCGGCCTCCCAGATACTCGCGCTGCTGACGAAACGTTCGTCGGCGGCCGAGATCAGTCTGCGCGCCCGTGCGCTGAGCTTGGGGTCATTGGTCACGATCCACAAAAAGATGTGCGTATCGAGCAACAGCCGCATCAGCGCCCTTCGAAAGCATCCAGCAGGTAATCGGGCAGCGGAGCGTCGAAGTCGTCCGCGATCCAGGCCTGGCCTTGCAGGACGCCGAACCGAATGGGTTGCCTGGCAGGCGCGAATCGATCGGCTGACGCCCCGTCGCCGCGGATCGGAGCATCAGTCCGTTGCGATGAATCGATAGCGCCGGCGTCGGGAATGTTCGCGTTTTGCATGATGACCTCCGTTACAGGTGACCATCACTGTAGTCACGTTCGACCGATCGATCCATTCGGCCGATCGGCCGAGGGGCTGCCGAGTCGCAGCCCGCCGCGACAATCGAACGTCTCGTCAGGCCGCCAGCGCCGCCACCGCCCCCTCCGTCGCATCCCGCACCGCCTGCGTCACGATCCGCGCGAGCCGGTCGACGGTCGGCGTCGCCGACGACGTGCGCCGCAGCAGGATCAGCGGCAGGCTCGGCAGTTCCGGCAGCCCGGACGACGCCGCGTCGAGCACGCGCACCGACGCGGGCAGCCCGTAGTGCGAGCGCACCGTCAGCCCGAGGCCGGCCGCCGCCGCCGCCCATAGCCCGGCGAGGCTCGGCGTCGTGAATGCAACGCGCCACGGCACGCCCGCGCGGTCGAGCGCATCGGTCGCCGCGCCGAAGAACCGGCACGGCCGGTCGAACACGACGAGCGGCAGCGGCTCGCCAGGCGCGCGCACGGCACGGCCGCCCGCTTCGCCGGCCGTTTCGCCGCGCGCAACCGGTGCCGCACCGTCTTCCGCCCCCTCCCCGCCGCCGTCCGGCATCCCGAAACCGCCCGCGCCCACCGCGCCGATCCATTGCATCGGCACCTGCGCGATCGCTTCGCTGTCGATCCCTGCCCGCGACACGAGCGCCGCCGACGCCGGATCGCCCCATACGAGCGCGAGATCGAGCTGGTTCGCATCGAGCCGGTCGAGCAGATCGGCATTGCGCGCCACGCGCGCCTCGATCCTCACCTTCGGATGCGCGCGCGCAAACCGCCCGAGCACGTCGGGCAGGATCGCCTCGCCGAAATCCTCCTGCAGCCCGACGCGCACCCAGCCGTCGAGGTTCACGCCGCGCACGGCCGCGACCGCCTCGTCGTTCAGCTCGATCATCCGCCGCGCATAGCGCAGCATCGCGTCGCCGGCGTCGGTCAGCGCCAGCCCGCGCCCGGCTTTCACGAACAGCGGCGTGCCGGCCTGCTCCTCGAGCTTGCGGATCTGCGCACTCACCGCCGACGACGAGCGCGCGACGCGGTCGGCCGCCTTCGCGAAACTGCCGAGATCCACGCCCGCGACGAGGCTGCGCAACGCCGCCACGTCGAAATTGGGCCGGGCCTGCGCGGCATCGGCCATTGCGGGCGGCTCGCCGCCGCCACGGGGAAGGTCTTGTCCGGGCACGTCAATCATCCTGTTTTATCGAACGATTCATCAAAAACTTTCCGATTTTCAGGATGAATGTAGGCCGCCAGACTGTCGATGTCAATTTCCAATTGGGCCTGCCACCATGGATACCACCTGCATCGCTTCCCCCTCCTCGCCCGCCCGCGACGCGCGCGGCCCCGCCCATCGCTGGCGCGTGCTGGCGGCCGGCGTCGCAGCGAACATGAGCTTTTCGGCCGCCGCGGCCGGCATTCCGACCACCGCCGTGTGGATGCGCACGGCCTATCACCTCGACAACGGCGCGCTCGGCCTCGTGCTCGGCGCGCTCGGCTTCGGCGTCGCGCTGTCCGAGCTGCCTTGGGGGATCGCCGCCGACCGCTTCGGCGATCGCCGCGTGCTGCTGACCGGGCTCGTCGCGACGGCCGCGATGCTCGCGCTGATGGTGTGCACGATCGTCCCGACCGCGCACGCGGTGCCGCCGCTGATGCGCGTCGTCGCGATGATGAGCTGCGTCGGGCTGCTTGGCGGCAGCGTGAACGGGTCGAGCGGGCGCGCGGTGATGCGCTGGTTCGGCGAGCGCGAACGCGGCCTCGCGATGAGCATCCGCCAGACGGCCGTACCACTCGGCGGCGGCATCGGCGCGGCACTGCTGCCGTCGCTCGCGTCGCACCTGGGTTTCGCCGCGGTGTTCGGTGCGTTGATGCTGTTGTGCGCGGGATCGGCCGCGCTGACCTGGCGCTGGCTGCACGAACCGCCCGCCGCGCCGGCCGCCGTGCACGGCACCGTGCACCGTCCCGTCGAACAGCAGCAGCCCGCCCGGCATGCGCGCGGCCCGCTCGCGAGCGGCCGCGTGTGGCGCATCGTGCTCGGCATGGGCCTGCTGTGCACGCCGCAGTTCGCGGTGCTCACGTTCGCGACGGTGTTCCTGCACGACTTCGGCCGGCTCGGCCTCGCCGGCATCAGCGCGGCGATGGTCGCGCTGCAGCTCGGCGCGATGGTGATGCGCGTCTGGAGCGGCCGTCATACCGACCGGCACGGCAACCGCCGCGCGTACCTGCGCGGTTCGGTGCTCGTCGCCGCCGGGTCGTTCGCGCTGCTTGCAGCCGCGACGGCCGGCAGCCCGCACGTGCCGCTCGCAGCGATCGTCGCGATTCTCGTGTTCGCGGGCGTCTGCGTATCGGCATGGCACGGCGTCGCGTATACGGAGCTCGCGACGCTCGCGGGCGCGAACCACGCGGGCACCGCGCTCGGGATGGCGAACACGATCGTCTACCTCGGGCTGTTCGCGACGCCGCTCGCGATTCCGCCGTTGCTCGCCGTCAGTTCGTGGAGCATGGTCTGGCTCGCGGCCGCGCTGGTCGCCGGCGCGACCTATCCGCTGTTCTCGCGGTAGCGGGCACGCGCAAACCGTCAGAACTTGTACACGGCCGACAGCATCGCCGAGCGACCGTCGCCGAACTCGACCGCGGACGATCGCGATTCGCTTCCCGACACCTGCCGCACGCGCTCGACATATGCGCGGTCGAACAGGTTGTCAACGTTCAGCTGGAAACGCAGCCGGCGGCTCACGTCGTAGCCGGCCATCAGGTTGTGCACCCAGTACGCGCCAAGCTTGCCGTCGCCTTGCGACGTCACGTTGCGCCGGCCGACGAAATGCGAACCATAGCCCACCGTCCAGCCGGCCGGCAGCCGATAGGTCGTCCACAGATTGAACGCGTGCCGCGGCGTGTTGCCGAGCGCCTGCCCGTCGCGGCGCGGCGAAGACGGCGAACTCAGCGTGACGCTCGCCAAATACGTGTAGTTCGCGAACACGTCCCAACGCGGCGTCACCTTGCCGGCGGCACCGAGCTCGATGCCGCGCACGCGCTGCCGGCCAACGAGCGCGTAGCTGCCGTCGGCCATCCGTTCGCGCGCGTTCTTCTTTTCGGTCTGGAACAGCGCGCCGTTCAGCGCGACGCCGGCAAGTCCCTCCCATTTCGCGCCGAGTTCGAAGCTCTCGTTCTTCTCGGGCGCGAGCGCGCCCGTCGCCGCGCTCACGCCCGAGCCCGTCGTGACGAGAAACTCGGCGGACGGATTGAACGACGTGCCGTACGCGAAATACGCACGGCCGTTGTCGGTCGGCTTGAACACGAGCCCGGCGCGCGTGCTCAGGTGACGGTCGGCGCTGTCCGCGCGCTCGGTCGGCTTGCCGGCCGGCGTGCCTTCCGAGCGGCCGTCGATCCAGTCGTGCCGCAGCCCGACGTCGACGTCCCAGTACCGGCCGAGCGCGATCGTGTCGAACGCGTAGAGCGCCTTCACGACCAGCGCCGTGTCGTTGTGCGCGCTGTCCTGGCGCTGCGCGGGGCCGCGCCAGTCGCCGGGCGGCGCGGCGAGCGGAAAACCGCCGGCCGGGTAGAACCGGTTGAGCCCGTACGAATAGGTCGTGCGGTCGTACGTTTCCCGCGAGATCTCGAAGCCGGCAACGAGCGTGTGCCCGAGCCCGAACGTGCCGAACGTGCTCGTGACGTTCGTCTGGTTCGCCCACATCGCCGTCGACGCATCGCGGCCGTAACCCTGCGGCCCGGCCGGTTTGTAGCGCCCGGGCGGCAACCCCTGCAGGTTCACGTGCGACGCGGAGATCACCGTATCGCGATGCAGGTGCGCATAGCGGCTCAGGTTCTGCAGCTTCAGGTTCGACGACACGTCGTGCTCGGCCTTCACGGTGAACGCGTCGGACGTGATGCGTTCGCGGTCGAGGTTGCGCCAGCCGAAATAGCTGTCGCGCGACACGCCGCCCAGCACCTGCCCGCCGTGCGCTGGCAATCCGTAGTCGGGCAGGTTGTTGTCGTCCTGGTGGAAATAGCCGAGCGTGACGCGCGTCGGCGTGCCGAGGCCGAACGCGAGCGATGGCGCGACGCCCCAGCGCCGCTTGCGGATGTCGTCGCGGCCCGGCACGTCGTTGACGTGCGCCATCGCGTTCAGGCGGAACGCGGCCCTGCCGTCGGTACCCGGCAGCGGCCGGTTCGCATCGAGCGTCACGCGCCGGTAGTCGGACGTGCCGAGCATCGCACCGGCTTCCGTGAATGCACCGGCCTTCGGCGCCTTGCTGACCAGATTCACCGAACCGCCCGTGGTGCCCGCGCCGCCGAACACCGAGTTCGGCCCCTTGATCACCTCGACCGCCTCGACGTTGAACAGGTCGCTGCGATTGTTCTGCGCGCTGTCGCGCAGGCCGTCGAGCTGCAGGTTCGCGTTCGCGCCGAAGCCGCGGATGTTGAACATGTCGCCCGATCCGCCACCACCCTCGCCCGCGTTGAACGTGATGCCCGCGACGTTCGAAAGCGCTTCGCGCAGGCTCAGCGCCTGCTGCTCGTCGAGCACC
This sequence comes from Burkholderia sp. DN3021, assembly GCF_049805555.1. Taxonomy (NCBI): domain Bacteria; kingdom Pseudomonadati; phylum Pseudomonadota; class Betaproteobacteria; order Burkholderiales; family Burkholderiaceae; genus Burkholderia; species Burkholderia sp. DN3021. The sequence continues at coordinate 53,264 of NZ_JBNCAB010000030.1, forward strand.
GCGCGCGGCACGACGGTGATCGTCTGCGGCACGTCGAGCAGCGGCGTCGCGTATTTCGCGGAGCCGGAGCGGTCGACGCGCGAACCGGTGTCGCGGTCGCCCTGCACGAAGATCGGGCTCAGGTGCGGCGCCTGCCGCGAGTCCACCTCTTCCGCGCACGCCGGTGCGGCCGCACAGGCCATCATCGCGAACGCAACGGAAGCAGTCGCGCGACGCGGCGGCGTCGCGCTCGACACAATGCAACGACTCATGTTCACTCCACCTCATTGATGAGAATGATTCTCATTCAATATGAATGAACACGGCATGGCAATTGGACATGTTCGAATTTCGTTATGCGAATGAACCCGGAGACGAAACCGGCGCGCGATCGATCGGGCGGGCTCGCGCGGTCAGCCCGCCTCGCGCGCCAGCGCACGCCGCGCGGCCGGCCGTTCGGCCTCGCGCCGCGCATGGGCGGTCCACGCGGGATGCCGCGTCATGTCGAGCCCGATCGCGACACCCCAGCGATACAGCACGAACAGGAACGGATCGACGATCGAATGGCCGCCCGGTTCGGCCCATGTGCGGCCGTCGGCAAGCGCGGTTTCGATGGTCTCGTTCGCGGCATCGATCGTGGCGCGCCCATGCGTGCTGACCGCACCGTGCAGGGCCGGGTCGCCGATGAAGCGGCCTGGCCGCCACAGCGCGCCGTAGCCGACGCCATGCACCCAGCCGACCAGCCAGGCGAGCCATTCGTGGCAGCGCGCCTCGCGCAGCGGATCGTCGAGCGGCAGCAATCGCGCATCCGGATAACGGCGCGCGAGATACGTGAGGATCGCGGGCGTTTCGGTGAGCACGCGCGGCTCGCCCGGAATCGCGAGCACGGGTACGCGCGCCTTCGCGTTGATCGCGAGATAGCGCGCTTCGAGGTTCTGCCGTTTCTGCAGGGAGACGATCTCGACGTCGAACGGCGCGCCGGTTTCCTCCAGCGCGATGTGAGCGGCAAGCGAGCAGGCGCCCGGCGAAAGATAGAGACGGTATGCGTTCATGATGGTGTGGCCCGACCGGGGGGTGGAAGACGGAACCGAGTGTAGGAACGCGTGGCCGGGCACCGCAAACGATGAATTGTCGTGCTCGGACATTAGTGTTACTAATACCCGCATGCGACGCATCCACCTCCCTCCGCTGCAGACGCTGCGCGCGTTCGAAACCGCCGTGCGGCTGCAGAGCTTCACGCGCGCGGCCGACGCCCTCGCACTCACGCAAGGCGCGGTCAGCCAGCACATCCGCACGCTCGAGGCGCAGCTCGGCTATCCGCTCTTCACGCGCGAGCGCAACGGCGCGACACCGACGCACGCCGCGCACGCGCTCGCGCTGCAGGTGCGCCAGGGCCTGCGCGTGCTCGAACGTGCCTTCGAGCCGACGCTCGCCGTGCGCAGCCGCCCGCGCACCTGCGACGTCACGCTGAACGTCAGCGTGCTGCCGAGCGTCGCCGAGCGCTGGCTCGCACCGCGCCTGCCGCGCTTCTCGGCCGCGCATCCGCACATCGCGATCGCGCTGCACCCGGACGCGGCGCTCGCGCCGCTGCGCAAGCGCGACCGCATCGACGTCGCGCTGCGCTACGGGCCCGGCACGTGGCCGGGCGTCGTCGCCGAGAAACTGATGAACGAGACGATCTTTCCGGTCGCAAGCCCCGTGTACCGCAATCGCGACGGCGTCGCGCCGCGCGCGCCGGCCGATCTCGTGCGCGCGACGCTGCTGCGCCATCCCGCGCAGCCGTGGGAGCCGTGGTTCCAGGCCGCGCGGCTCGACCTCACCGAATCCGCGCGCGCGCCGCGCTTCACCGATGCGAACGCGCTGATCGACGCGACGCTGAGAGGGCGCGGCGTCGCACTCGCACGCCGCTCGCTGATCGAGCCCGAACTCGCGGCCGGCACGCTCGTGCGCGTGTCGACGGTGCGCGTGACCGACGTGTATGCGCACTACGTCGTGTGGCGCCCCGGCCATCCGCACGAAGCGGCGATCCGCACCTGGCTCGACTGGCTGCGCAGCGAAGTGCGCCGCAGGACACCGCGGCGCTGACAGACGACGGTCGGCGGTCGGCGATGGCCGCACGCACGCGAAAGTAATCCGTTAATTTGACGAAAGCGTTTCGCGATCACACACCGATCGCAAACGATTCACCGAAACGTCGCATCGTATCGGCATACTCGAAAACGTTTCCCGATCAGCCTGCCAGGAGAGAAGTCATGCGTCGCGTTTCCGCCGTCGTCGTTCTTTGTGCCGCCGCTTTGGTCGCCGCCTGCAGCGACGACGCGCCGCACGACGCGCACGCGGCCGACGCCTCGCAGCAGGCCGGCGCATCGAGCGGTTCCGCCAGCGCGTTCAACAGCAATGCGACCGCGAATGCCGCCGCGTCCGATGCCGCGCCGCTCGCACCGCCCGTCGTGCACTACCCGCCCGATGACGACGACGATGCGAAGCCCGCGTCGAACGCGGCCGCGTCGGCCACCGCCGCTTCGTCGCCAGGCTGATCGCGCTCGTCACCGCAACCCGGCGCAGCCGGAGGTGAAGTCCGGCTACGATGTCGCGAGCGGGAACCTGTACCTGAAGCTGCGAACACGGCGCAGCCCACGTCACGCTGACGCTGACCGACAACGCGTACGGCGCGCCGTCGCGGCAGGTGGCGCTGCACGGCGGCGACGAGCAGGTCGAGCAGTGGGTGCTCGCATCGAGCCACCAATGGTATGACGTGACGGTGAGCGACGGCGCGAACGGCACGTTCTCGCGCCGTTTCGCGGGTTACGTCGAGAACGGCCGTCCGAGCTATTCGGACCCGGCAGCGGTGCGGCCCGTCTCCGCGTCGTAACCGCAACGGCGCTGCGTCGCGCGGCAACCGCCGCGCAGCGCATGCCGCCCGTCAGACCGCATGCGCGAGCGCGCGGTCGACAAGCGCGGCGTCGAAGCCGTCGTCCGCTTCGCGAAAGCGCAGCGGCGCCGCGCAATGGACGAGCGTGTCGACGAAGTACTTCGCGCGCGGCCACGGCCCGAAGCCGGCCGCCGTATTGATGTGCCCGGCGTCGCCGAGGTTCACGAACGCGCTGCCCAGGCGCTGCGCGAGCGTGCGCGCATCGGCGAGCGGCATCCACGGATCGGTCTCGCTGCCGATCACGATCGACGGCGCCGCGAGCCGGCGCGCGTCGAACGGCCCGGCAAACGTGAATTTCTTCGGACTGGCGGGCGCGACGAGCAGCACGCCCGCGACATCGCCCGTATGCGGCCACTGCGCAAGCGCATGCGCGGCCGCAAGGCAGCCGAAGCTGTGCGCGGCGAGCACGAACGGGCCGCGCTCGCGGTCGAGCAGCGCGCGCACGGACTGCGCCCAGCGCGCGAGATCGGGCGCATCCCAGTCGTCCTGCTCGACGCGCAGCGAGCGCGGGAACTGCCGCTCGAGCCAGGTCTGCCAGTGAGCGCCCTCGCTGCCGTGCAGGCCCGGTACGGTGACGAGCCGCGGCGGCCACGCCGATTTGCTGCATGCGCGCATGATTGCCCTCGCTTGCTTGAAGACGAGTTTCGATTGTGGCGCGCGGCGCCCGGCGGCCGAACCAATATTTTGTGCTTTGCTTTTGCGCGCGCCGGCCCGCGCGACGGCGCAATTCGCGTCGAAACCGTAGAATGTGGGCTTCCCGTCAGCTTCACACGGAACCGGGCCCGGCGTCGACGCGCCGGGCCCGGTCGTCAGGAGACGCCCGATGTCCGCTACGCCCGCCGGCACGCTGCGCCCGGCCCCTCTCGCCGTTCCCGTGACGAGCCTCGCCGGCACGCGCGAAGTCACGCAATGAAGATCCTGTTCTACTCCCCGCACCAGGAAGCCGCCGCATGGCGCGACGAGATCGCGCACGCGCTGCCGGAAGCCGAACTGCGCGCATGGCAGCCGGGCGACACGGCCGCCGCCGACTACGCGCTCGTATGGCGCCCGCCGCGCGAATTCTTCGCGCCGCGCGACGGCCTGCGCGCGATCTTCAACCTCGGCGCGGGCGTCGACGCGCTGCTCGCGCTCGACCGCGCGCATCCGGGCACGCTGCCCGCGCACGTGCCGCTCGTGCGGCTCGAGGATTCGGGCATGGCACGGCAGATGGTCGAATACGTGACGCACGCGGTACTGCGCTACCTGCGCCGTTTCGACGAATACGACGCGCAGCAGCGCGAGCGCCGCTGGCACCCGCTCGAACCGCATCCGCGCGCAACGTTCACCGTCGCCGTGCTCGGCCTCGGCGTGCTCGGCGCGCAGGTCGCGCTCGCGCTCGCCGCGCTCGGCCTGCCGGTGCGCGGCTACAGCCGCGGCGCGAAGCAGCTCAACGGCATCGCGACCTTCGCCGGCGACGGTGCGTTCGACGCGTGCATCGACGGTGCGAAGGTGCTCGTCAACCTGCTGCCGAGCACGCCCGACACCGACGGCATCCTGTCGTCGCGCGCGTTCGCGCGGCTCGCGCCCGGCGCGTACGTCGTCAACGTCGCGCGCGGCGCGCATCTCGTCGAGGCCGACCTGCTCGACGCGCTCGCGAGCGGCCGGATCGCCGCGGCGACGCTCGACGTGTTCCAGCACGAACCGCTGCCGGACGACCATCCGTTCTGGCGCGCGCCGCGCATCACGATCACGCCGCACAGCTCGGCCGAAACGCTGCGCGCCGAGGCCGTCGAGCAGATCGCCGGCAAGATCCGCGCATTCGAGCGCGGCGAGCGCGTCGGCGGCATCGTCGACTACGCGCGCGGCTACTGAATACAGACAAAACCGGAGACAACCATGAGCTTCCCCACCGCCGTCAAGATCGTCGAAGTCGGCCCGCGCGACGGGCTGCAGAACGAGAAGACCTTCGTGCCGACCGACGTGAAGATCGCACTCGTCGACCGGCTGTCGCGCGCCGGCTTCCGCAACATCGAGGCCGCGTCGTTCGTGTCGCCGAAATGGGTGCCGCAGATGGCCGACGGCGCCGATGTGATGGCCGGCATCGAGCGCCGCGCGGGCACCGTGTACTCGGTGCTCACGCCGAACCTGAAGGGCTTCGAGAATGCGCTCGCCGCGCGCGCCGACGAAGTCGTGATCTTCGGCGCGGCGAGCGAGGCATTCTCCCAGCGGAACATCAACTGCAGCATCGCCGAGAGCATCGCGCGCTTCGAGCCCGTCGCGAAGGCCGCGAAGGACGCGGGCCTGCGACTGCGCGGCAGCGTGTCGTGCACGCTCGGCTGCCCGTACCAGGGCGAGGTGCCGGTCGCGTCGGTCGTCGACGTCGTCGAACGCTTCGCGGCGCTCGGCTGCGACGAAATCGACATCGCCGACACGATCGGCGTCGGCACGCCGAAGCGCACGCGCGAAGTGCTCTCGGCCGTCACGCGCGTGTTCCCGCGCGAACGCCTGTCGGGCCATTTCCATGACACCTACGGCCAGGCGCTCGCGAACATCTACGCTGCGCTGTTCGAAGGGATCGAGATCTTCCACGCGTCGGTCGCCGGCCTCGGCGGCTGCCCGTACGCGAAGGGCGCAACCGGCAACGTCGCGACCGAGGACGTGCTGTACCTGATGCAGGGCCTCGGCATCGACACCGGCGTCGATCTCGCGCAGGTCGTCGCCGCCGGCGACTTCATCTCGAACGCGATCGGCCGCACGAACGTGTCGCGCGCCGGTCGCGCACTGCTCGCCAAGGCGCAGAGCGCGGACGACGCCGCGACCTGCGTCTGACCCCGGCATTCCATGGATTCCTCAATATGACAACACCTGCTTCATTCGATTCCCTCCCCGATTCCGCGCGAAGAGTCGCGCTGCTGCTGCGCGAGCGCGGCCATGCCAAAGGCATCGTGATGCTCGCCGAAACCGGCAAGACGTCGGCCGAGGCGGCAGCCGGGCTCGGCTGCTCGGTCGCGCAGATCGCGAAGTCGATCCTGTTTCGCCGGCAGTCGGACGGCGCGCCCGTGCTCGTGGTCGCGAGCGGCGTCAACCGCGTCGACGAGAAGAAGGTCGCCGCGCAGGTCGGCGCAGTGGGCCGCGCGGACGCGAAGTTCGTGCGCGACAACACCGGCTATGCGATCGGCGGCGTCTGCCCGATCGGCCATCTCGTCGAACCCGTCACGCTGATCGACGCCGACCTGCTCGAGCTCGACAGCCTGTGGGCGGCCGCCGGCCATCCGCACGCGGTGTTCAACCTGTCGCCGCACGAACTCGTGTCGCTGACGGGTGCGCCGGTCGCGGACGTCGCATTGCGGGACAACGCATGAGCGACGTACCGGTGTCGGTGCCGGTCGGCACGGTCGCCTCGCCGTGCACGGACGTCTGCAGGATCGATCCGCGCACCGACTGGTGCGCGGGCTGCCTGCGCACGCGCGACGAGATCAAGGGATGGCGTGCGTCGGACGACGACGCGAGGCGCGCGCTGCTCGCGCGGCTCGATGCGCGGCGGCGCATGCTCGCCGGGAGCGGCACATAAAAAAAGAGCCGTTCAGCCTCACGGGCGAACGGCGTCGAGATCGGAATCCTGTGAACGTGATCAACGTCACAGCCCGCATGATACGAGCGACGCGGCCGCATCGCATCGGGTGTTTCCCTACAACTTCTTACAGCGTCTTTCGCGCGTGCGCGCGGGCCCATTTCGAACGCGATCCAAGCGCAATCCGCGTTCCTGAAATCCCCCCGGCGAGCCGCGGCGGTACCCCGTCGCGGCGCCGAATCGTACGACCGTTTCAGTTGCCGACCGCCGTGCGACGCGCGGGCACGATGCGCCAGCCGAGATTCACGCCGGCCGCCGCGAGCAGGATCAGCAGCGCGCCGAACACCTGCGTCCACGCGAGCGTCTGCCCGAACGCAACGCGATCGACGACGATCGCGACGACCGGATACACGAACGACAGCGCGCCGGTCATCGCGGTCGGCAGCTTCTGGATCGCGCCGTACAGCAGCACATACATCAGGCCCGTGTTCACGACGCCGAGCACGACGAGGTCGAGCCATTGCCCGGCAGTCGCGGGCAGCGTATCGAAGTGCGCGAACGGCGCGAGCAGCACGATCCCGAGGCCGGCCTGCAGCAGCGCGAGCAGATGCGGCGGCGTACCCTTCAGATGCTTCGTGACGATCGACGAGATCGCATACAGGAATGCCGCGCCGAGCGACAGCGCGACGCCTTCCAGATATTCGCCCGGCACCGCGAGCACGGCCGGCTCGACGCGCACCACGAAGACGAGCCCGGCGAACGCGAGCGCGAGCCACGCGATCGTCGACGCGGTGATCCGTTCGCGGAACACGATCGCGCCGAGCGCGACGAGCATGAACGGCTGCGTGTTGTAGACGGCGGTCGCCATCGAGATCGACGCGCGCGAATAGGCGGCGAACAGCAGCAGCCAGTTCGCGACGATCGCGACGCTGCCGAGCGTCGCGAGCGCGAGCATCCGCGGCGAGAACAGCGAGCGGCGCAGGAAGCCGAACGCCGCGCAGACGATCGCGAGCGTCGCGGCGCCGAACAGGCAGCGGAAGAACACGACGTTGGTCAGCGGCTGCCGCGACGACATCACGAGCCAGCCGATCGTGCCGGACATCATCATCGCGACGACCATCTCGGCGGCACCGCGGCGAATTTCATTCGAGGCCATCTTGAACTCCGTTGATGAGAGTGGATGACTTCGATTCTAGAAACTTGCTTTCGCCGAAACCACGGCTAAACTGAAGTGAATCAGCCGATTTACCTTCGAAAGCAAAGCGATCATGCCGAAACGCCTTTCCCCACCCGCCGTCGCGTCGCTCGACGCGACCGACCGCGCGATCCTCGCGGCGCTGGCCGACGACGCGCGCATCGCGACCAGCGAGCTCGCGCGGCAGATCGGGCTGTCGGCGCCCGCGACCGCCGACCGCGTGCGGCGGCTCGAGGCACAAGGCGTGATCGCCGCGTTCACCGTCGAGCTCGACCCGCGCGCGCTCGGCTACACGCTGCAGGCGATCGTCCGCGTGAAGCCGCTGCCCGGCCAGTTGCATCTGGTCGAGGAGTTGCTGCGGCGGATTCCCGAATTCGTCGAATGCGACAAGGTGACCGGCGACGACTGCTTCATCTGCCGGCTCTACCTGCGCACGATCGCGCACCTCGACGACATCCTGTCGAAGGTGACGGAGCGCGCGGAGACGAGCACCGCGATCGTGAAATCGACGCCCGTGCCGCGCCGCCTGCCGCCGCTCGCCGACGACGACAGCGCACAGCGCTGAGCGGCCGGCGTGCGCCGCCCGCGCGCCCTTATGCGGACGGGTCGCGCGCCTCGAAGAACGCAAGCAGTTCGTCGATCAACGCGACGGGCGCCTCTTCCGGAATGTAGTGCCCGCATTCGAGCGCGCGGCCGCTGACGTCGCGCGCGACGCGACGCCATTCGTCGAGCGGATCGAAGCAGCGACCGACGATCCCATGCTCGCCCCACAGCACGCGCAGCGGACACGCGACCTTGTTGCCGCGCTCGAGATCCGCACGGTCGTGCTCGAGGTCGATCGTCGCCGATGCGCGGTAGTCCTCGCACATCGCGTGCACGGCGCCCGGCTGCGCGAGCGCGGCGCGGTACGCGTCGAGCGCCTCGGGCGCGAACGGCGCGAGCCCGGCGGACCGGTTGCCCATCACGCGCTCGATGTACGCATCGGTATGCCCGCCGATCAGCGTCTCGGGCAGCGGCTCCGGCTGGATCAGGAAGAACCAGTGGAAGTACGCGGTCGCGAACGCACGATCGGTTTTCTCGTACATCGCGAGCGTCGGCGCGATGTCGAGCAGCATCATCCGCTCGACGGCATCCGCGTGATCGAGCGCGAGCCGGTGCGCGACACGCGCGCCGCGATCGTGCGCGCAGACATGGAAGTGCTCGAAGCCGAAATGCCGCATCACGGCGACCTGATCGGCCGCCATCGCGCGTTTCGAATACGGCGCGTGCCGCGCGTCGCTCGGCGGCCGGCCCGACGCGCCGTATCCGCGCAGGTCGGTGGCGATCACCGTGAAGTGATTCGCGAGCGTCGCGGCAACGCGATGCCAGATCATGTGGGTTTGCGGATGCCCGTGCAGCAACAGGAGCGGCGGGCCCGCGCCTCCTTTGACACCGAAGATGTCGGTGTCCTGCACCGTCACGCGAAACGGTGCAAACGCCTCAAACGACATGGTTTATTTCTCGTTGGTTTGTTATGGCGGCTATTTTAGGAGCGCTCGCGCATCTTCACAGCGGGGCAGCAGCCAGAATCCGTAGAAAGAGAACACTCACTCGATTGCGGCCACACCGCGCATTTTGTTAAGCTCGCGTAGAATCGCACGACCGTTCGTATTAATATGTACGATCTCGTTCCGCAGCTACACTCGAATCATCGTTCGACCGCAAAGCATGGTGTCGGCGTCAACGCGACCGCGCGGGCGCCGGCCCTCCCTGGAGACTGGAGACATCACATGGCATTGCCCACCGTCCTGCAGAACCTGACGCTGCCCGTCATCGCGTCGCCGATGTTCATCGTCAGCTACCCCGAACTCGTGCTCGCGCAATGCAAGGCGGGCATCGTCGGTTCGTTCCCCGCGCTCAACGCCCGTCCGGCCGAACTGCTCGACGAGTGGCTCACGCAGATCCAGTCGGAGCTCGCCGACCACAAGGCGAAACACCCCGATGCGGTGATCGGCCCGATCGCGGTCAACCAGATCGTCCACCAGTCGAACGCGCGGCTCGAGCACGACGTGCGCGTATGCGTCGAGCACAAGGTGCCGATCTTCATCACGAGCCTGCGCGCGCCGGCGCGCGAGATCGTCGACGCGGTGCACAGCTACGGCGGCATCGTGCTGCACGACGTGATCAACCTGCGCCACGCGCAGAAGGCGCTCGAAGCCGGCGTCGACGGGCTGATCCTCGTCGCGGCCGGCGCGGGCGGCCACGCGGGCACGACGTCGCCGTTCGCGCTCGTCGGCGAGGTCCGCAAGATCTTCGACGGTCCGATCGTGCTGTCCGGCGCGATCGCGAACGGCGGCTCGATCCTCGCCGCGCAGGCGATGGGCGCCGATTTCGCGTACATGGGCACGCGCTTCATCGCGACGCAGGAAGCGCACGCGATCGACGACTACAAGCACGCGATCCTGAACGCGAAATCGTCCGACATCATCTATACGAACCTCTTCACCGGCGTGCACGGCAACTACATCCGCGAGAGCATCGAGAAAGCCGGCCTCGATCCGGAAGCGCTGCCGGAATCCGACAAGACGAAGATGAATTTCGGCGGCGACAAGACGAAGGCGTGGAAGGACATCTGGGGCGCCGGCCAGGGCGTCGGGCTGATGGACGACCTGCCGAGCGTGGGTGCGCTCGTCGAGCGCCTGAAGCGCGAGTACGACGACGCGAAGGCGCGGCTCGGCATCGCACGCTGACGGAAGCGGCGGCCATTGCGGCCGCATTCGCCGCCGCCGCCAATCCCGTCGGACCAAACAAAAAGCGCGAACCGAACGGTTCGCGCTTTTTGTTTCATCGCCCCGCCGCCGCGGGACACGGTTCAGCCCGCGCGCTTGATCCGTGTGATCGGCAGCACGCGCAGGCGCGACTCGATCGACGGGCACAGCGACTGGCCTTCGAAACGCGCCGCAAGGAAATCGACGAACGAACGCACCTTCGCGGATACGTGACGGCGGCTCGCGTACACCGCATAGATCGGCGCCTCGTGCGGCGGCACCGAATCGAGCAGCACCGGCACGAGCCGGCCGGATTCGATGTCGTCGCCGACCACCTCGGTGCCGAGCAGCGCGATGCCCGCGCCCGCGAGCACGGCCGCACGCAGCCCTTCGAGATGGTTCACGATCAGGTTGCCGTTGAGGGTCACGCGCGACGCGGCCGCCGCGTCGATCACGAGCGAATCGAGCATCGTCGAATTCGAGTCGCGCCGCAGGTAGTTGTGATGCGCGAGATCGGCGATCGTCGCGGGCGTGCCGTGCTTGTCGAGATACTCGGGCGACGCGACGAGCAGGATGTGCGCGGTCGCGATCTGCCGTGCGACCAGCGACGACGATTTCAATCCGTTCGGCGCCGCGCGCACCGCGACGTCGTAGCCTTCCTCGATCAGGTCGACCACGCGATCGGACAGCGTCATGTCGACGGTCACGTCCGGGAACCGGCCCGCGTAATCGGTGACGGCCTGCATCACGTGCCGCAGCCCGAACGCGGACAGCGACGTCACGCGCAGGCGGCCCTGCGGCACCACGCTCGCGGCGCCGACGGCCTGCCCGGCTTCGTCGAGTTCAGACAGCGCCTGCACGAGGCGCTCGTAATATTCGCGTCCCGCCTCGGTAGGCGCGACGCGGCGTGTCGTGCGATGCAGCAGCCGCGCGCCGAGCTGCTGCTCGAGATGCATCACGTGCTTGCTCGCCATCGCAGCCGACATCTGCATGCGCTCGGCCGCGCCGACGAAGCTGCCCACTTCGACGACGTAGCGAAACACATTCATGCTGACGAGGGTATCCATCGAACTAGCTCGTAATGACGGGGGAATGGTCCAATTACGAGATAGGGTAACAAAGGCGAGGAAACAGAAAGGTCAACAAAGGCAAAACGAACGGCACCGCGGGGAGGCGGCGCCGTTTCGGGCGGGACAACATGTAGCCGGAACGCGCGATTTCCGCGCGCGTCCGGCGCGCCGATCGCGTGTGCGCGTCAGAACTTCGCGCGGATACCTGCGCCGAACGTGTTGCCGGTCGACAGGCCGCTGATGTGGTCGTTCATGTACGCGGCGTAGACGTCCGTGCGCTTGGACAGCGGGTAGTCGTAGCCGACGGCCCAGGTCTGGCGAGTCTGGTCGAGGCCGCCCGCGTCGCGCGAATACGCATACGACGCCATCGCGTTGCCGACGCCGAGCGGCACCGACACGCCGCCCTGCGCGGTGTTCACGTGCCAGCTGCCCGCGACCTGGTCATTCTTCGTATACATGTACTGGCCGAACAGCTTCACGACCTTCAGGTCGTAGGTCGCGCCGACCAGCGCGATGCCCTGGCTCTTCATCCCGGCGACGAGTGCGCTCAGGTCGCGCGGGCCGTTGTTGAAGTTCACGTACTGATACATGGCAGTCGCCGCGAACGGGCCGTTCGCATAGTTGAACTGCGCGCTCCACTTCTTCGAGCCGTTGTCGCCGGCCTGGTTGCCGAACGCGTACATCGCGCTGCCATTCAGCCCGCCGAACGAAGGCGACGTGTACGACACCGCGTTGTTCCAGCCCGAATCGCCGACCGCGCCCTGGTCGCTCGGATAGGTCGGGAACGTGCCGAGGCCGAGGAACACGTGGTACACCATCGGCGAGAAGGTGTACGAATCGTAGAACGGGTTGAACAGGATCGTCGACAGGAACAGGTGCGTCGTCAGGCGGCCTGCCGTCACCGTGCCGTACGGCGAGCTGATGCCGACGTACGCGTTGCGGGCGAAGAACGTGTCGCCCTGGAAGCGGCCGAACTGGCCGTTCTGCGCGCGGAAGAAACTTTCCAGCGTGAAGATCGCCTTGTAGCCGTTGCCCAGATCCTCTGCGCCGTGCAGGCCCCAGTACGACGTCGACATCCCGCCGCCCGACACGTTCCATGCGCGATCGCCGCCCGGGAACTTGGTCGCGCCGACCCATTCGTCTACCTGACCGTAGAGCGACACGCTCGATTGCGCATAAACGGGTGCGGCAGCCGCCGCACAGGCGGCCGCGGCGATCAGCTTGACGGACGTGCGCGACGTACGGCGAGCGAATGCTTTCATGGGATCTCCAGGTTTTGTCGAATGGTCGATAAGTGGCGCGAGCGTTGTTTTTTGGAGCCGAGTGCTTGCGTCGTATGGGGCGCAGCCATCTTTACGGATCATTTGTCCGGTCAAAATTGCGCACACTTATTGCTGGTATAGCGCCAGCATTAACTTCGCGGAATCGATACGTGGCGGGATGCACCGCGGTGGCCCCGCGCAAAAGCGGTTGCGCGACGGGACGGCGGCGTGGTGCACGCGAGCCGGGCGCGAAAGATAGCGCAATGCGACGGGAAAATCAGCGGAAATCTGCGCGCGACTGTGGCGAATTCGCATCAGCCGGCGGGGGACGAGCGCGCGGGCGCTCAGTTTCGATAGAACGGGGAGAAATACGGCGAGTGCGAGGGCTCTTCCTGCGAACGGGGCGGCGGCATCGGACGGCCGCCGCGCTCCTCGTTGTAGCGCGCGACGTCGGCTCGGATCGAACCGGCGCGCAGCGGCACGTTGCCGCCGCCCGGCGGGCGCGGCATCTGGCGCGCGTCGGCGCTGATCGGGCGATACGGGCTTTGCGCGGCGTAATGACCGTACGACGGCGTCGGCCGCAGCCCCCAGCGGGAGCCGTAGCTGCTCACGCCGCCGGCGCGTGCACCGGCGGGGGGCGGAACGCGGCGCCAGACGGGCCCGCCACCGAACCCGCCGCCAGCCTGCTGACCGTACGCACGCATGTCGCCGCCACCGAAACCGTGGCCGCCGAACCCATGACCGCCGTGCGGCGGCTGCGCGAGCGCAAGCGGCATCAGCAGCGCGCCGAGCACGCCTGCCACCCATCGTCCGATCTTCCGTTTCACACGTTCCGTCATCGTTCAGTGCCTGTCCACGCCTGCCGCCGGCTCCTTTCGGCCGACGCAAGGCTTTCAGCAGTAATTTATGAGCGGCCCGAAACTGTGTCGAGCCAAAAAGTGTTAGGTCGCCGGCATCGGTGTAACACCATGTTACTGCTAGGTTTTTTCACTTCAGGGCGCGAACACGACAGAACATTCTTCTGCCGTTTTGCGCATGGCCGTGGTGGGTGCGGCGGCCGTTGCCGCATGCAGTCGATTCATCAATCGATTCTCACAATGAATTTGTGTAGTGAATGGCCAACCGGGACAATAGCTCCATCCGCGCGCGCGACGTGCGCCTCCGTCGTTTCCGAATCGAGTTCCCGATGGCCCGTCCCCGTTTTCTTCCCGACAACTTCACGCTCGCCCTGGTCGGCACCGTCGTGCTCGCGAGCCTCCTGCCGTGCCGCGGCCCGGCCGCCCACGCGTTCAACTGGGCGACCAACATCGCCGTCGGCCTGCTGTTCTTCCTGCACGGCGCGAAGCTGTCGCGGGAAGCGGTCGTTGCGGGCGCAACGCACTGGCGGCTGCACGCGGTCGTGCTGCTCAGCACGTTCGCACTGTTCCCGCTGCTCGGCCTCGCGCTGAAACCCGTGCTGCAGCCGCTCGTCACGCCGGCGCTTTACGCGGGCGTGCTGTTCCTGTGCACGCTGCCGTCGACGGTCCAGTCGTCGATCGCGTTCACGTCGATCGCGAAGGGCAACGTGCCGGCCGCCGTGTGCGCGGCATCGGCGTCGAGCCTGCTCGGGATCTTCGTCACGCCGGCACTCGTCGGGCTGATGATCACGTCGCAGTCGGCCGCCGCCGCGTCGCCGTGGAGCACCGTCGGCAGCATCGTGATGCAGCTGCTCGTGCCGTTCATCGCCGGCCAGTTGCTGCGGCCCGCGATCGGCCGCTGGATCGAACGCAACCGCGGCGTGCTGCGCTTCGTCGACCAGGGCTCGATCCTGCTCGTGGTCTACGTCGCGTTCAGCGAAGCCGTCAACGAGGGCCTGTGGCACCAGATTCCGGCGCGCGCGCTCGGCGGCCTGCTGATCGCCAACCTCGTGCTGCTCGCGATCGCGCTGCTGCTGACCGCGTTCGTCAGCAAGCGGCTCGGCTTCAACCGGGCCGACCAGATCACGATCATCTTCTGCGGATCGAAGAAGAGCCTCGCGGCCGGCGTGCCGATGGCGAAGGTGATCTTCTCGGCGAACGCGGTCGGCGCGATCGTGCTGCCGCTGATGCTGTTCCACCAGATCCAGTTGATGGCGTGCGCGGCGCTCGCGCAGCGGTGGGGCGCGCGCGACATGAGCGGCGAGCGCGGCGGGCAGGATGGCGCGGCATCGGCGCCCGGCGCGCTGAACGCGGGCAAGCGCTGACGGGACGGGAGGCGGGACGGTCACTGGATGGTGGCGCTTTCCGCCTTCCCGCCTTCCCGCCTTCCAAACGCGCACCGAGGCGCGCCCGACGCGATGCACCATCAGCGCCCATCGCGTCATGAAATCTTCATTCAATTCCCCGCGATCGGTGCCGTTAAGCCGGATACCCCGTCGATTCGGCTGCCCTCGCCCATGCCCGCGCTCCACTCCGACTCCGCTGCCGCCAGTACCGCGCGCCTGATCGCGGATCGCGCGCTCGCCGCCGTTTTCCAGCCGATCGTCGATCTCGGGTCGGGGACGGTCGTCGGCTACGAAGGACTAATCCGCGGCCCGCGCGGCACCGACCTCGAGGCGCCCGCCGCGCTGTTCGCGCAGGCCGCGCGCGAAGGCGCGACCATCGCGCTCGAACAGGCCGCCGCGCTCGCCTGCCTCGACGCGTTCGCGGCGCTCGGCTGCGACGGCAAGCTGTTCCTCAATTTCAGCGCCGGCACGATCCTGCAGCTCGCCAGCGAACGCGAGCGAGCGCGCCATTTTCTCGGCCGCGCGCGGATCGGCGCCGAGCGCATCGTGATCGAGCTGACCGAGCAGAACGCGATACCGGATGTCGCGCACTTCGGGCCGGCGGTCGCGTCGCTGCGCGATGCGGGCATCCAGTTCGCGCTCGACGACTACGGCACCGCGAACGCGAGCATGAACCTGTGGCTGCGCCTGCAGCCGGACGTCGTGAAGATCGACCGCTTCTTCATCCACGACATCGCACGCGACCCGCTCAAGTTCGAGGCCGTGAAGGCCATGCAGCACTTCGCGCAGGCGAGCGGCGCGCGACTGATCGCGGAAGGCATCGAGAACGAATGCGACCTGATCGTCGTGCGCGACATGGGCATCTGCTGCGTGCAGGGCTTCCTGCTCGGCCGGCCGGACGCGCAGCCGTCGCGGGTCGTCGCGCCGGCCGCGCGCGATGCGATCCGCGCGCCGCACATCGCGGTGTTTCCCGGCGCGACGCGCGCCGTGCGGCCGGCCGGCACGATCGCCTCGAAAATGCTCGTCGCCGCGCCGCCACTGCCGCGCGACGCGACCAGCAACGACGTGCTCGACCTGTTCAACCGGATGCCCGACCTGCACGCGGTCGCGCTCGTCGAACGCGGGCGGCCCGTCGCGCTCGTGAATCGCCGCGGCTTCATCGACCGCTTCGCGCTGCCGTATCACCGCGAGGTGTTCGGGAAGAAGCCGTGCCTGCAGTTCGCGAACGACGCGCCGCTGATGATCGACAACGCGACGACGTTCGAGCAGCTCGCGACGCTGCTCGCGAGCCACGACCAGCGCTATCTCGCGGACGGCTTCGTGATCACCGAACACGGCCGCTACGTCGGGCTAGGCACCGGCGAGAGCCTCGTGCGCGCGGTGACCGAGATGCGCATCGAAGCCGCGCGCTACGCGAACCCGCTGACGTTCCTGCCCGGCAACATTCCGATCAGCGCGCATATCGACCGCCTGCTCCAGCGCGATGCCGGCTTTCATGCGTGCTATGTCGACCTGAACCAGTTCAAGCCGTTCAACGACCAGTACGGCTACTGGCAGGGCGACGAGGTGCTGAAGTTCGCCGCGACGGTGCTGGCCGGCGTGTGCGACCCGCAGCGCGACTTTCTCGGGCACGTCGGCGGCGACGATTTCCTCGTGCTGTTCCAGCGCGACGACTGGCACCTGCGCGCGACCGACGCGATCGCGCGCTTCAACGACGGCGCGCAGCGCTTCTACACGCAGGCCGACCGGCAGGCGGGCGGGCTGCGCGGCGAGGACCGCCACGGCAACCCGGCGTTCTTCGGCTTCGTGACGATGGCGATCGGTGCCGTCGGCGTGCCGGCCGGCGCGCACGGCGCGAAGCGCTACGGCAGCGACGAGATCGCGTCGGTCGCGGCGCTCGCGAAGCGGCGCGCGAAACAGCAGCCGGGCGGACTCGCGGTCGTCGATCTCGACGCGGGCCGCGCCGCGCTGCGCAATCGCGGCGAACCGCCGACGGTGGCGGCGACGGTCGCGGCGGACTGAACGGCGGGCAATCGTCGAGCGCGGATACGGCTGCGCTCCGGGCGACGGAGACGGGCATCCGCCCGTCAACCAGCCGAATCGTTGCGCATCGGCTGCCGGCCGCCCGTGCAGGCCGCCGGGTACGCTGCGCGGACGCTCGAAACAGCCCGTTTTCCAGCATATTCCCGCCCCTTTCCCGCCAGTCGCCCGCGCCGCCGGGTGCACGCACGACCACCTTGCCTTTTTCGCGTTTTGTTTAGTATTTTTAGTAACGGCGTTTTCGCAGATTAGCGCTTAAAAAGCCGTTATTCACGGGTATTCCCCGGTTATCCGGCCCGAATTTCGCGATATGTTTTACTATACAATCGCTTTCACCCTAAACAAACCGAACCCCGAACGATGGGCACCACCATTCGCGATGTCGCGCGGGCGGCAGAGGTCTCGATCGGCACCGTCTCCCGCGCGCTGAAAAACCAGCCGGGCCTGTCGGAAGCAACGCGAGCGCGCATCGTCGAGATCGCGCAGCAGCTCGGCTACGATCCCGCGCAGTTGCGGCCGCGCATCCGCCGGCTCACCTTCCTGCTGCACCGCCAGCACAACCGCTTTCCCGCGAGCCCGTTCTTCTCGCACGTGCTGCACGGCGTCGAGGACGCATGCCGCGAGCGCGGCATCGTGCCGACGCTGCTCACGGTCGGCCCGAACGACGACGTGCTGCGCCAGATGCGCCCGCACGCGCCCGACGCGATCGCGGTCGCCGGCTTCATCGAGCCCGAGACGATCGAGGCGCTCGCCGCGACCGGCCGGCCGCTCGTGCTGATCGACCTGTGGGCGCCCGGGCTGCGCTCGGTCAACATCGACAATGCGACGGGCGCCGCACTCGCGATGCGCCACCTGCTCGCCACCGGCCGCTCGCGGATCGCGTTCATCGGCGGCTCGCCCGCGCACTACAGCATCGCGCAGCGCGCGATCGGCTACCGGCGCGCGTTCTTCGAGGCCGGGCGGCTGTTCGATCCCGCGTACGAAGTGACGATCGACGCGGGGCTCGACCCCGACACCGGCGCCGCGCGTGCGATGGAGCAACTGCTCGACGCGCCGGGCCCGCGCCCCGACGCCGTCTTCGCATACAACGACGCGGCCGCGCTGGCCGCGCAGCGCGTGTGCACCGCGCGCGGCCTGCGGATTCCGGACGACATCGCGATCGTCGGCTTCGACAACATCCCGGCCGCCGCGCACGCGAGCCCGCCGCTCACGACGCTCGCGGTCGACAAGGAAGCGCTCGGCCGCCGCGGCGTCGAACTGCTGCTCGCCGAAGCGCCCGAGCGCACCGAGATCTCCCTGCCCGTCGAGCTGATCGTGCGGGCCAGCAGCCAGCCCGCCGGCTCTCCGGCACTCGATACCGCCACGGTCACCGAATCATGAACATGCCCCCGGTCCAACCCTGCACGGCCGCGCCGGCCGCCCACACGCAAGCCGCGCCGCTCGTCGCGAATTTCCGCGATCCGTCGTTCCTGCTGTCGCATATCGAAGACACGCTGCGCTTCTACGCGACGAATGCGTACGACCCGACGGGCGGCTTCTACCACTACTTCCGCGACGACGGCAGCATCTACAACCGCACGTCGCGCCACCTCGTCAGCAGCTGCCGGTTCGTCTTCAACTACGCGATGGCGTACCGGCATTTCGGCGACCCGCGTCATCTCGACTACGCGCGCCACGGGCTGCGCTTCCTGCGCGACGCGCACTGGGACGACGAACTGCAGGGCTACGACTGGGAACTCGACTGGCGCGACGGCGCGAAGCGCGCGACGCTCGACGGCACGCGCCACTGCTACGGGCTCGCGTTCGTGCTGCTCGCAGCCGCGCACGCGACGATGGCCGGCATCGACGAGGCGCGTCCGCTGATCGCGGCGACCTACGAGCTGGCCGAGCACCGCTTCTGGGATGCGGCCGCAGGCCTGTATGCGGACGACGCGACGCCGAACTGGATCGTGTCGTCGTACCGCGGCCAGAACGCGAACATGCACATGACGGAGGCGCTGCTCGCGGCCTACGAGGCGACCGGCCACCTCACGTACCTCGATCGCGCGGAAAAGCTCGCAAGCCACATCACGCAGCGCCAGGCCGCGCTGTCGGGCGGGCTCGTATGGGAGCATTACCACGCGGACTGGTCGGTCGACTGGGACTACAACAAGGAAGACAGCTCGAACATCTTCCGTCCGTGGGGCTTCCAGCCCGGGCACCAGACCGAATGGGCGAAGCTGCTGCTGATCCTCGAGCGGCACCGCCCGCTCGACTGGCTCGTGCCGCGCGCGGCCGAACTGTTCGACGCGGCGCTCGCGCACGCGTGGGACGCCGATCACGGCGGCCTGTACTACGGCTTCGGCCCCGACTTCACGATCTGCGACCACAACAAGTACTTCTGGGTGCAGGCGGAAACCTTCGCGGCGGCCGCGATGCTCGGCGCGCGCACCGGCAGCGAGCGCTTCTGGGACTGGTACGACGAGATCTGGCGCTATAGCTGGGCGCATTTCGTCGACCACCGCTACGGCGCGTGGTACCGAATCCTCACCTGCGACAACCGCAAGTACAGCGACGAGAAGAGCCCGGCCGGCAAGACCGACTATCACACGATGGGCGCGTGCTACGACGTGCTCGCGACCCTCGCGCGCACGGCGCGCAGCGAGCCGACGCAATGAGCGGCGGCACGTTTCCGGCTTTCGTGTCGGCGGGCGACATCCTGACCGACATGGTGCGCGCGGGCGATGCGCAGTGGACGTCGGTGCCTGGCGGCGCCGGCTGGAACGTCGCGCGCGCGGTCGCGCGGCTCGGCGTGCCGAGCGCGCTCGCGGGCTCGATCGGCGAGGACTGCTTCTCCGACGTGCTGTGGCGCACGAGCGAAGCGGCCGGGCTCGACCTGCGCTTCCTGCAGCGCGTCGCACGGCCGCCGCTGCTCGCGATCGTCCACGAGACGCGCCCGCCCGCGTACTTCTTCATCGGCGAAGCGAGCGCCGATCTCGCGTTCGATCCCGCGCGGCTGCCGGCCGGCTGGACCGGCCACGTGAAATGGGCGCATTTCGGCTGCATCAGCCTCGTGCGCGAACCGCTCGCCGGCACGCTCGTCGCGCTCGCGGCCGACCTGCACGCGCGCGGCGTGAAGATCAGCTTCGATCCGAACTACCGGAACCTGATGACGGCCGCGTACCGGCCGACGCTCGCGAAGATGGCTGCGCTCGCCGACCTGATCAAGGTGTCCGACGAGGACCTGCGGCACCTGTTCGGCGGCGACGGCCCCGACGCGGTCGCGGCGGTGCGCGCGCTGAACCCGCGCGCGGCCGTGCTCGTCACGCGCGGCGCGCAGGCGGCGACGCTGTATGCCGACGGCGGCGTGCACGAGGCCAGCCCGCCGCGCGTCGAGGTGGTCGATACCGTCGGCGCGGGCGACGCGTCGATCGGCGGCATGCTGTTCAGCCTGATGGCCGCGCCGCAGCGAGCGTGGCGCGAGCATCTCGCGTTCGCGCTGGCGGCGGGCGCCGCCGCATGCCGGCACACGGGCGCGCACGCGCCGACGCTCGACGAAGTCGTCGCGCTGATCGAGGGCTGATCGTCGAGGGCTGATCGAACGGTGACCGAGCGCCGTGACCAGACACCGTTCGGTCACCGAAAAGCCGCGCTGTACATGCTGCGCCGCAGTGCTACGATGAAGTGTCCTTTTGCGGGAGAGGCACGATGGACACCAACACGTTCACGAAGGGCATCTACACGGCCAAGGCGCATACCCAGCATTCGGCCAACGGGCAGTTCCAGGGTTACGTGATTCTCTCGAAGGACGACGGGGACGACACCGAGAACACGCGCTACGACGTCCACTCGACGAGCCCCAGCGAGGAAGAAGCGTTCGACGAGGCGAAGGCGCTCGCGCACCGGATCCTCGGCGAGATTGAGCTGTAACGCGCACCGCCCTTTCCGGCGCGGCTCAGAGCAGCCGCGCCACCATCGATACCAGCATCGTCAGCACCAGCGTCGACATGAACGGGAACGGGTAGCGCCGCCCGCCGAGCGTCAGCGTGACGTCGCCCGGCATCCGCCCGATGCCGAGCTTGCCGAGCCACGGCCAGCAGCGCGTCAGGATCATCACCGCGACGAACGACGCCATCAGCCAGCGCAGCATGCCGGCCTCAGAGCACGTGCGAGCGGTCGCCGCGCGCGAACGCGTCGAGCGTGCCGTCGATGCCGCGCGAAAAGGCGATCACCTTGAACAGCTCGCCCATCTCGGCTTCGGAGATCAGCTTCTGCACCGCGTTCGCGGCCGGCAGGAACTGCCGGATGTCGGACGGGTCGATCGCGGCCAGCGCGTCGGTGATGCCCGCGTTCAGCAGGAAGCGCGCCTGCGACGTGTAGCCGAGCAGGTCGGCGCCGGCGGCGACGGCCGCGTCGTAGATGCCGGTGAATTCGACGTGCGCGGTGATGTCCTGCAGGCCCGGGTACAGGAACGGGTCGTCGTGTGCGTGGTGGCGGTAGTGGCACATCAGCGTGCCGCGGTCGCGCTGCGGATGGTAGTACTCGTGCGCGGGAAAACCGTAGTCGACCAGCAGCACCGCGCCGCGCGCGAGCATCGTGCAGACGGTGCGCGTGAACGCCAGCGCGGCCTCGTGCGTCTCGGTCACGTAGCCGTCGGCGACCTCGGCGTCGAGCGCCGCGAGCACCGGCGGCCGGCTGGCCGGCGCGGCCGGCCGGTCCTCGAACACGAACGCGTGCCGCGCGTCGAGCGCGACGCCGCGCTCGTGCCACGCGCCGTCCGCCTTCGCGAACAACCGCACCGGCATCGCATCGAGCACCTCGTTGCCGACCACGACGCCCTCGAACCGTTCGGGCAGCGCGTCGAGCCAGCGCACCTTCGCGGCGAGCGCCGGCGCGGCGGCCGCGATCGTATCGCGCTGCCGTTCGCGCAGCTCGCCGGACAGGTCGACGATCAGGTATTCGTCGAGTTCGACGCCCAGCGCGTCGAGCGCCGCGAGCAGCCCGGCCGCGAGCTTGCCCGTGCCGGCGCCGAATTCCATCACGCGGCGCGTGCCGCTCGCCGCGAGCGCTTCCGCGACCGGTTGCGCCAGAGTTTGCGCGAACAGCGGCGACAGCTCGGGCGCGGTAACGAAGTCGCTGCCGTCGTCGGCGCGGCGCCCGAACTTGCGCGCGCCGCCGCTGTAATAGCCGAGGCGCGGCGCGTACAGCGCGCGCTCCATGAAGCGGTCGAACGGCAGCCAGCCGCCGGCCGCCGCAATCTCGTCGCGCAGTTGCGCGGCAAGGGTTTCGGACTGCGCGAGCGCGTCAGGGCCGGGAGCAGGTAAACTAGCGGGTTCGTGAGCTTTCGGGTTCATCCCGGCATTGTAAATGACCGTTTCAGCCGATACGTCGACCCTGCGCGTGGTGCTCGTCGCGGGCGCCCTGGGCAGCGCGGCCGACGCCGCGTCGATCGGTCGTGCGCTCGCGACGGAATTCGCGCGCCGCGGCTGGGACGTCGCGCTGCAGCGCAGCCACGGCGCGCCGCGCGCGGCCGCCGATGCAATCGTCGCCGAAGTCGCGGCGCTCGGCCGCCCTGCGGCCGTGCTCGACGCCGATCTGGCCCTGGAAGCCGACGCGGCCGCGCTGGTCGCCGCGTGCGGCGCGGCGCTCGGCCGGCCCGCGTGCGCGGTGTTCGTGAGCGCCAGTGCGGGCGCCGACGACGCGCACACGGTGGACGG
>NZ_JBNCAB010000031.1:0-74113 GCF_049805555.1 Burkholderia sp. DN3021
GCTTCATCAATCTGATTCCCATTACATCTGATGGGAATCAGATTGCCGGTGCCGCGCCCTCATGAACAGACGGTACGTGTCGAGCGCTTACGCAGCGGCACTGCCCCGCTCATCCGAGCATCAGCCAATCGAATCCCGCGTCCTGCGTGGCCACGACCACCTCCTCCCCGCTCGTCCCCAGCACGCCGGCAAACGCCTGGCGCGCCAGTTCCGGCAGGTTGTTCTGCTGGCTCAGGTGCGCAGCGACCAGGTGCTTGAGGCGGCTGCGTTCGAGCGACGCGAGGATGTCCGCCGCCGCGTCGTTGCTCAGGTGGCCGTGGTTGCCGCCGATCCGCGCCTTCAGCGACTGCGGATAGCGGCTCGCGGCCAGCATCGCGGGGTCATGGTTGGATTCGAGCACCAGCGCGTCACAGCCGCTCAGG
Organism: Burkholderia sp. DN3021; assembly: GCF_049805555.1. NCBI lineage: Bacteria > Pseudomonadati > Pseudomonadota > Betaproteobacteria > Burkholderiales > Burkholderiaceae > Burkholderia > Burkholderia sp. DN3021. The sequence continues at coordinate 423 of NZ_JBNCAB010000031.1, forward strand.
ACGGCCGTGATGTGCGGCGTGGCCATCCCGACGTCCGTCAGCACGCCGAGCCGGCTGCAGCCGTCCATAAAGACGAACTGGAGCGGTTCGCGCGCATCGTGAGGAACCGTATAGGGCATGACGGCCAGATCGCGTATCGCGGCCGTCTCGTCGCCCCACAGCACGTGGAGATCGACATCGGCTTCGTCCGCGCCTACCGCGCGCGCGGTGCCCCAGCTCATATAGAGCGGTAGCGACGCGCGCCGGGCGAGCGTCAGCGCGCTGCCGACGTGGTCGCTGTGTTCATGGGTGATGAGGATCGCATCGAGATCATCGATGCCGAGATTCAGTCGGCCGAGCCGGCGCTCGACCTCCTTGGCGGAAAAACCGCAGTCTAGCAGCACGCGGGTGGTCGTCGTGCCGCTCGAGGCCTCGACGACCAGCGCGTTGCCTTCGCTGCCGCTTCCGAGGCTGGCGAATCGCACGCGCTCAGTTCAGCTGCGCGTGCAGCAGCGAAATGATCCGCTGCGCGTCCGACGAGTTGTCGATCTGGCCGTTTGCGCCAACCACAGCGACCTGCGCGCCATTGCCTTGCGCACGCACGTTGACCAGGAATTCCCTGCCCGGCTTCGCCGCCGCCGGACCGCCGTAGAACAGCTTGCCGAACAGGCCGTCGCGCTTGAGCTCTTCCATCGAATTCGCATAGCGCACGGTGTACACGCCCTTCTCGCGGTCGCGATTGTCGACCGTGAAGTTGGTACGGTCGAGCGCGAGGCCCACGCGCAGCCACGCCCGGTCGAACGACTCGGCCAGTTGCAGCGTCGCCGCGCCGCTACTCGTGTCGCTGACCTGCGCCGGCGCCGTCGCGGGACGCGCATCGGTCAGCAGTTGCTTCGCCTGCGCGTCGGTCAGGCCGAACTTCTGCATCAGCTTCGACAGGAACACGGCTTCGAGCACCGGGTTGCGCGGACGCTCTTCCCAGCGCGACGACGTGCCGCCCTGCGGGCCGACCATCATTTCTTCCATCGCGCTGTGCGTGATCGAGATGTCGGTATTGCCGTCCGACGTGCGGTTCACGAGCGTACGGAAACGGTCGCGCGTGCCGGACGAGTACGCGAAATCGATGACCTTGCCGATCGTGCGGCGGAACCAGTCGTCGGGAATGTTCGCGCGGTTCTCGGCCCAGTCGGTGGCCATGATGCCCGTCGACGGCGCGTCGGTCTTCAGCGAGAAGCCGTTCTCCTGCCAGAACTCCTTCAGGATCGGCCACAGCTGCTCGGGCGTCCGGCCATCGACGACGAGCCAGCGGCGATCGCCATCGCGCTCGATGTGCATGCCGAGCGGATCCTGCGCGCTCGGGATGCCGTCGGTCGCGTTGCCGGCCTGCGTCGTGGCCCGCGGCGGCAGCGTGCCGAGCCCCGCGTTGGTCGGCGGCGCGACGAACTGCTGGGTCGTCGGCACCGGCTTCAGGTCGCTCGGCACCGCGAGCGGCGGCGCCGAACCGGTGTTCTTGTAGTTGACCCGGTCGGGAGCCAGGTAGTCGTTCAGCGTATCGCAGCCAGCGAGCGCGCCCAGCGCCAGCGCCACCATCGACATCTGGATGGCGCGAGAGGAAAAGGCGAAACGTTTCATGAAATCCTTCGTCTTGCTTGAACGCTCGTCAGGAGCGGCGCCGGACGGAGCCGGCCGGTGCGGGTTGATCAGGGGTCGAGCCGGCGGCCGCAGGACGCGGCCGCCTCGGCATCAGGCGAGGACGCCGGCCTCGACGAGGGCCGAACGCACGGCATCGTGGCAGCGCTCGTCGAGCGCCGTGAGCGGCAGCCGGATGCCGCCCTGCATCTTGCCCATCGCCTGCAGCGCCCACTTCACCGGAATCGGGTTCGCCTCGATGAACAGGTTCTTGTGCAGCGACAGCAGCTTCATGTGCAGTTCGCGGGCCGTCTGCACGTCGCCGGCCAGCGCCGCGCGGCACAGCTCGCTCATCGCGCGCGGCGCGACGTTCGCCGTCACCGAGATGTTGCCGTGGCCGCCGAGCAGCATCAGCGCGATCGCGGTCGGATCGTCGCCGCTGTAGATCGCGAAATGCTTCGGCGCGGCCTTGATCAGGTGCGCGGCGCGATCGATGTTGCCGGTCGCTTCCTTCACGCCGATGATGCCCGGCACCTGCGCGAGACGCAGCATCGTCTCGTTCGCCATATCGGCGACCGTGCGGCCCGGCACGTTGTACAGGATCACCGGCAGGTCGACCGCTTCGGCGATCGTCCTGAAGTGACGGTACATGCCTTCCTGCGTCGGCTTGTTGTAGTACGGCACGACCTGCAGCGTCGCGTCCGCGCCGACCGATTTCGCGTGCTTCGTCAGCTCGATCGCCTCGGCGGTCGAGTTGCCGCCCGCGCCCGCGATGATCGGGATGCGTTTCGCCGCATGCTCGACCGCCGTGCGGATCATCAGGATGTGCTCTTCGACGTTGAGCGTTGCCGACTCGCCGCTCGTACCGACCACGACGAGCGCATCGGTGCCTTCCGCGATGTGCCAGTCGATCAGTTTGCGAAACGCCGGCAGGTCGAGACTGCCGTCTTCGAGCATCGGGGTGACGATCGCGGGGATGCTGCCGCGGATTTGAATGCCGTCTTGGGTGCCGTTAGCCATGAAACGCGATTGATTGTGTACCGGTAAACGTTGAGATTGTAGCGGATTAGCCGGGCAGTTCGTAACGTGGAATTCCCGCCCCCGCCTTCGGGGTCGCGCCCTCGCGCACTGCGCAGAGACGCTGGACGAACGCCTCGCGCGGCGCGGCGACGAAACCGTCCTCGTACGCGACCACCCGCAGGCGGCCGTGCACGGCGTCCAGCAGCTCGCCCGGGGCGAGCAGGAACGCGGGGTTGGACGGTTTGCCGACCGTTTCGTTTCCTTGCGCGAAAGTTTCGTAGATGAGCACGCCGCCCGGCGCAACTGCATCGAGCAGATGGGGCCAGAGCGGACGGTGCAGATAATGGGTAACGATCACGGCGGAAAACCGCTCACCGGCCGGCAACGGCCACGGCGCGCCTTCGAGGTCGGCGTCGCGCGCATCGACGCCCGCGATCGTGCGCAACGCGGCCAGCGCGGCCGGGTCGCGGTCGAGCGCGACGACCGGATGCCCGTGCGACGCGAACCAGCGCGCATGGCGGCCGCCGCCCGCGGCAACGTCGAGCACCGCGCCGCCCGCCGGAACGAGCGGCGACCACCGGGCGACCCAGCGCGACGGCTCGGCCTGTGCGACGTGGCCGCCCGCGGCGACGATGACGGATTCGTTCATGTGCGCGGACCGGATCAGTTGTACGACAGGCCCATCGCGTCGCGCACGTCGCGCATCGTTTCCGTCGCGTACTTGCGCGCCTTGTCGCAACCGTCCGCGACGATCGCGCGCAGCAGCGACGGATCGTCCATGTACTTCTGCGCGCGCTCGAGCATCGGCTGCTGCTCGCGCAGGATGCCTTCGACGACCGGCTGCTTGCAGTCGAGGCAGCCGATGCCCGCCGAGCGGCAGCCCTTCTGCACCCACTCGTGCGTCGCTTCGTCCGTGTAGACCTGGTGCAGCTGCCACACCGGGCACTTGTCGGGATCGCCCGGATCGGTGCGGCGCACGCGCGCCGGATCGGTCGGCATCGTGCGGACCTTCTTCGTGATCGTCTCTGCGTCTTCACGCAGGCCGATCGTGTTGCCGTACGACTTGGACATCTTCTGCCCGTCGAGGCCCGGCATCCGGGACGCTTCGGTCAGGAGCGCCTGCGGCTCGACGAGGATGATCTTGCGCGCGCCTTCGAGATAGCCGAACAGGCGCTCGCGGTCGCTCATCGACAGGCTCTGCGATTCCTGCAGCATCGCACGCGCCTGTTCGAGCGCCTCGTCGTCGCCTTCCTGCTGATACGCGTTGCGCAGCTCGTGATAGAGCTTCGCGCGCTTGCCGCCGAGCTTCTTCGCGGCCTCGAGCGCCTTCTCCTCGAAACCGGGCTCACGACCGTACAGGTAGTTGAAGCGGCGCGCGATCTCGCGCGTCATCTCGACGTGCGGCACCTGATCCTCGCCGACCGGCACGAGCGAGCCGCGATACAGCAGGATGTCGGCCGCCATCAGCACCGGGTAGCCGAGGAAGCCGTAGGTCGACAGGTCCTTGTCCTTCAGCTTCTCCATCTGCTCCTTGTAGGTCGGCACGCGTTCGAGCCAGCCGAGCGGCGTGCTCATGCCGAGCAGCAGCGCGAGCTCCGCATGCTCGGGCACCTTGCTCTGGATGAACAGCGTCGCCTGCGCCGGATCGATGCCGGACGCGAGCCAGTCGATCAGCACGTCCCAGACGTTCTTCTCGATGACCTCGGGAGTCTCGTAGTGCGTCGTCAGCGCATGCCAGTCGACGACGCAGAAGAAGCACGGGTACTCGGACTGCAGTTTCACCCAGTTTTTCAGCACGCCGTGGTAATGACCGAGGTGCAGCGACCCGGTGGGTCGCATGCCGGAGAAAATACGTTCTGGGAACATGATTGTCGTTAGAAAAGCGAGGCGAATGGAGACAGGATGGCGCTCAGCACGGCATAGCCGACGTTGACGAGCGGGCGCAGCCAGAAGTTCGTCAGCACGCCCGTCGCGACCAGCACGAGGACGATGATGAAACCGTACGGCTCGATGCGCGACAGCGCGATCGATTGTTTCGGCGGCAGCAGCGCCGCCAGGATGCGGCCGCCGTCGAGCGGCGGCAGCGGAAACAGGTTCAGCACGCCGAGCACGAGGTTCGCGCTGACGCCGGCAAACGCCATCCGCGTGAAGAACGGCTCGTCGATGCCGACCGCCGGCAGCACGAGAGTCAGCAGGCCCCAGATCAGCGCCTGCACGAAGTTGCAGGCCGGGCCCGCGAGCGCTACCCACAGGCTGCCCCAGCGCGGATCGCGAAGGTTGCCGAACGAAACCGGCACCGGCTTCGCATAGCCGAACAGGAACGCGCCGCCCGTCAGGAAATACATCGCGAGCGGGATCGCGATCGTGCCGATCGGGTCGATATGGCGCATCGGATTGAACGACACGCGCCCCATCACGTAGGCGGTGTTGTCGCCGAGCAGGCGGGCGGCGTAGCCGTGCGCGGCCTCGTGCAACGTGATCGCGAAGATCACGGGCAGCGCGTAGACGGCGATGGTCTGTATCAGGGAAGCATCCATATCGCGTTATTGTAACAAGCGCACTCGCGCAAAAATTGGAACGGCGCGTGCTTACGCGGCCGAGAGTCCGAACGGTTCGAGCGCGCCGCGCCCCGCGCGCACGAGTTCCGGCGCGTCGCCGGTCAGGTCGATCACCGTCGACGGCTCGCGCGGGCACGCGCCGCCGTCGATCACGAGATCGACCTGTTTCTCGAGCCGTGCACGGATGTCGTCGGGATCGTTGAGCGGCTCGTCGTCCGGCGGCAGGATCAGCGTCGTGCCGAGCAGCGGCTGGCCGAGCGATTCCAGCAGCGCGAGCGTGATCGCGTGATCGGGCACACGCAGCCCGATCGTCTTGCGCGACGGATGCGACAGCCGGCGCGGCACTTCCTTCGTCGCCTGCAGGATGAATACATACGGGCCCGGCGTCACCGACTTGATCTGCCGGTACTGGCGGTTGTCGACCATCGCGAAGTTGGCGAGCTCCGACAGGTCGCGCACGAGCAGCGACAGGTGCCGTTTCTCGTCGAGGCCGCGAATCCGGCGCACCCGCTCGATCGCATCCTTGTCGTCGAGATGGCACGCGAGCGCATAGCTCGAATCGGTCGGCATCGCGATCACGCCGCCCTTGCTGACGATCTCGACGGCCTGCTTGATCAGGCGCGGCTGCGGATTATCCGGATGAATCCTGAAGAACTGGGACATGGAAGCAGGTAAAGAGGGAGAAGTCGGATGCGCGCGTCGGCCACGACGCGGGCGACGGGCAGCCGCCCGGCGTCAGAGCCAGCGCTCCCAGACCGGCGTCAGGTCGGACGGCAGCGGCGGCAGGCTGCCGAGCTCGACGCGGCCCTCGCCCGGCGCATGGAAATCCGAGCCGCGCGACGCTTCGAAGCCGAAGCGGCGGGCAACGTCCGCATATTCGCGGTACTGATCGGGCGTGTGGCTGCCCGTGATGACCTCGATCGCGCGGCCGCCCAGCTCGATGAACTCGCCGAAGAACGCGTCGAATTCGACGGGCGTATAGCGGTAACGGCCCGGATGCGCGACCACGGCTTCGCCGCCCGCCGCGCGGATCCACCCGACCGCATCGGACAGCGCGGCCCAGCGATGCGGGACGAACCCGGGCTTGCCGTCGCCGAGCAGGCGGTCGAACACGTCGGACGTCGATTCGGCGTGGCCGTGCTCGACGAGAAACCGCGCGAAGTGCGTGCGCGAGATCAGGTCGGGATTCGATACGTACTTCAGCGCGCCTTCATACGCGCCGGGGATGCCGAGTGTCGCGAGCTGCGCGCCGATCGCCAGCGCGCGCGCGGCACGGCCGTGACGCGTGCGGTACAGGCCGTCGACGAGCGTCGGGTTCGCGGGATCGATGTCCAGGCCGACGATGTGCACGGTGCGCGATGCCCACGTGACCGAAATCTCGACGCCGCTCAGGTAACGCATGCCGAGCGCTTCCGCCTCGCTGCGCGCCTCAGCCTGGCCGCCGATCTCGTCGTGGTCGGTCAGCGCCCACAGGGTCACGCCGCCGGCATGGGCGCGGCGCGCGACGTCGGCAGGCGACAGCAACCCGTCGGAAACATTCGAATGGCAGTGGAGATCAGCGTTCATTGTCGGCATGGCAGGTAAGGCTTCATTCTACTGCAATGCGGCAATTGCACCGCCAGCCTGCCCCGCCGCCGCCGTCGCCGTCGCAGACCTACGCGCAGAACGCCTCGATCAGCGCCGCAATCTGCTCGGGCTGGTCGTGATGCACCATGTGGCCGGCATCCTCGACGAGCTTCTCGCGCCAGTCGGGGAACGCGTTGAAACGCGCCTTGAATTCCGGCAGCGGGATGTCGCCGGCGAGGTGCGCGAGCGTCGGCGAATTGACGGCCTCGACGTGCAGCACCTTCGCGCGCACCTGCGCCCAGGTGGCCATCACCTCGTCGAGCCGGTACAGCAGCGGCCCCGGCATCTTGTGCGCGGGGTCGGCCAGCAGGTGATAGAGGCCGTCGTCGCCGCGCTTCGACCAGTGCGCGGCGAGGAACGCGGCGCGGCGCGGGTCGAGCCGCGGATTGGTCCTGGTCAGGCGCGCCGCCACGTCGTCGAGGGACGCGTAAGGGCGCAGCGCGGGCGGTTCACGCAGTTCGTCCAGCCAGCCGCGCAGCCGGCGCGGCGCCTGCTCGGCCCGCGCGGGCGCGAGCCCGAAACCCTCGAGGTCGACCACGCGCCGCACGCGTTCCGGCCGCGCGCCCGCGTACAGGCACACGACGTTCGCGCCCATGCTGTGCCCGACCAGGTTGACTTCGCCGGTCGGCGCATAGTGATCGACGAGCGCATCGAGGTCGCCCAGGTATTCGTGGAACCAGTAGTGGCCGCCGCCCTGCCGCGCGACCGGCCAGTCGGACAGCCCGAAGCCGCGCGCATCGGGCGCGATCACCTGCCAGTCGCCCGCGAGCGCATCGACGACGAACTGGAACGACGCCGCAACGTCCATCCAGCCGTGCAGCATGAACAGCGTCGGCGCATCGGGCCGGCCCCAGCGCCGCACATGCAGCTTCACGCCGCGCACCGTGACGAAATCGGAAACAGAACTCGACGCACTCATTGCAGCCGCCAGAAAAAAGAATGATCGTTCGATTATAGCGGCGACGCCTCCGTTCCGGCGGTCGGCATTCGAGGTCAAGCTCTAGCGGCCGGGTCGTCAAGGGTCGTCAAGGGTCTGCCGGGGACCGCCACCAGCCGGGCGCGGGCCGGCCTGGCGGCAAACAGCACGCAGCCGGACGCGATCCTGCTAACGCGCGGCGTTTCCGGCCGCTGCGTCCTGCGCGGCCAGTTCGTCGAGTTCGGCCTGCTCGAATCCGGCATCGCGACGCGCATCGAAGTTGAACGGGCCGCGCAGCCGTGGCGCGTGGTATTGCTCGGCGAGCTGGCGGTAGGCCGGCACCGGATCGCGGCCGGTTTCGTCGCACAGATACCGGAACCAGCGGTTGCCGATCGCGACATGACCGACCTCGTCGCGCAGGATCACATCGAGGATCGCGGCCGACGCATGGTCGCCCGCCTGTACGAGCCGCGCACGGATCGGCGGCGAAGCATCGAGCCCGCGGGCCTCGAGCGTGCGCGGCACGAGCGCCATGCGCGCCAGCACATCGCCCTTGGTCCGCTCGCACATCTCCCACAGCCCGTTGTGCGCGGGAAAATCGCCGTACGCATGCCCGAATGCTGCCAGCCGGTCGGACAGCAGCGTGAAGTGATAGGCCTCCTCGGCCGCGACCTTCAGCCAGTCCGCATAAAACGCGTCCGGCAGGCCCGCAAAGCGCCAGACCGCGTCGAGCGCCAGATTGATCGCATTGAATTCGATATGGGCGAGCGCGTGCAGCAGCACCGCGCGCCCTTCGGGCGAACGCATGCTGCGCCGCCCGAGCTGGCGCGGCTCGACCAGCGCCGGACGCGCCGGGCGCCCGGGCAGGCCGGCTGGTTCGCGCAGTTCGAGCGACGGCGCGATCGCGGCCCGCCCGGCCAGCAGCGCGTCGTACAGCGAACGCACCTGCGCGGCCTTGGCCGCCGGTTCGGATGCGCGCAGCGCGTCGAGCGCGGCGTGGCGCACGCAGGCCGGATGACCGAAAGAAGAAGACTCCATGCTCATAAACGGGGACACCCTGCATGCGCATCGCGGGAGCGCACGCACGCGACGGTTTACAATATGCGATCGTTCCGCGGCGCCATGCGCCGGGCAAACCAGACGCGTCATTCTACCGGCGCCCATTACCGAAGAGACAAGGAGACTCCGTGACGATCTACAAGCTGGGCGATACGGCCCCGACGATCCACGAAAGCGTATTCGTCGCCGATACGGCGGCCATCATCGGCAAGGTCGTGCTCGAGGAAAACGCGAGCGTCTGGTTCGGCGCGACGATACGCGGCGACAACGAGACGATTGCCGTCGGCGCCGGCAGCAACGTCCAGGAAGGCGCGGTACTGCACACGGACCCCGGTTTTCCGCTGACGATTGCCGAAAACGTGACGATCGGGCACCAGGCGATGCTGCACGGCTGCACGATCGGCGAAGGTTCGCTGATCGGTATTCAGGCGGTGGTCTTGAATGGAGCGGTCATCGGCCGCAACTGTCTGGTTGGTGCCGGCGCGGTCGTGACGGAAGGCAAGACGTTCCCGGACAATTCGCTGATTCTCGGCGCACCGGCGAAAGTCGTGCGCGAGCTGTCGGCAGAAGACATCGCGCGGCTGCGCGCGAACGCGAAGACGTATGTCGAGCGGCGTGCGCATTTCAAGGAGCAACTCGTGCGGATCGGGTGATTCGCGCGGATTTCAAGGAAGAAGAGTGAGCGACCAGTTACAGAAATTCATGTTCAATGCGGCGCCGGTGCGCGGCGAGATCGTTTCGCTGCGCAATACGTGGCAGGAAGTGCTCGCCCGCCGCGACTACCCTGCCCCCGTGCGCACGGTGCTCGGCGAGATGATGGCCGCGTGCGCGCTGCTGTCCGCGAACCTGAAATTTCACGGCACCCTGATCATGCAGATCTTCGGCGACGGGCCGGTTCAGATGCTGGTCGTCCAGTGCGGTTCGGATCTGTCGATGCGGGCCACCGCGAAATTCTCCGGCGACGCGGCGCAAACGATCGGCGACGACACGAGTTTCGCGTCGCTCGTCAACGCGAGCGGCCACGGCCGCTGCGTGATCACGCTCGACCCGGCCGACAAGCTGCCGGGCCAGCAGCCGTACCAGGGCATCGTGCCGCTGAACGGCGTCGACGGCCCGCTCGAGTCGGTGTCGCAGGTGCTCGAGCATTACATGCATCACTCGGAGCAGCTCGACACGCGGCTGTGGCTCGCGGCCGATCGCGACCGCGCGGTCGGCATGCTGCTGCAGAAACTGCCGGGCGACGGCGGCATCGTGCCGCGCAACGCCGAAACCGATATCGACACGTGGGAGCGCGTCTGCACGCTCGGCGGCACGCTGTCCGCGAAGGAGCTGCTCGAGGTCGAACCGGAAGTCGTGTTCCGCCGACTATTCTGGCAGGAGAACGTTCAGCACTTCGAGCCGGCCGGCACGCGCTTCCAGTGCTCATGCTCGCGCGAGAAGGTCGGTGCGATGCTGCGCATGCTCGGCCGCGACGAAGTCGACAGCGTGATCGTCGAGCGCGGCCACGTCGAGATCCACTGCGAGTTCTGCAACCAGCGCTACGAATTCGATCCTGTCGACGTCGCGCAGTTGTTCGCGGCGCCCGGCGTCGAGACCGGCATCGCGCCGGCAACCGGCCAGCGTCACTGAGCGGCGCGCCCGATGCCCGCCGTCCGGGCGCGGGCGCATAATGACGCACGAGCGCCGCACGCACGACGCCGAAGGCTCGGCCTTCGGCGCAAGCCGCTTCCCGCGGTCGGCGCGCTGCAGGAGAAACACATGAATCGTCCGATTCGCACCATCGTCCTGACGAGCGTTGCCGCCGGTGCGCTCGCCCTTGCCGGCTGCGCGATGCCACCGCCGTCCTCCACGATCCTGAGCCGCCTGCCCGAACCGGGCGCGTCGGGCGGCCGGCCGCCCGTGCTGTCGAGCGCCGAACGCAAGCGCTACGACGAGATCGACCAGCAGGTGCTGCGCGAACAGAACAGCGCGATGGCGGCCGAGGCAGCCGCGCGCGCGTGGGCCTATTACTCGCCGCCGCCCGTGACCTTCTATGGCGGGTATTACGGCGGATGGGGAAATCGCTGGGGAACGGGCATCAGCTACGGCTACCCGGGCTGGTGGTGGTAAGCGATCGCCCGGCCGATTGAACACTGGCAGGAAATAAAAAAGCGCGGCATTTCCCGCGCTTTTTCAATGATTCGAGCTACCGCGCTCAGTGATGCGCGGCCTTGCCCTTGTCGCCGCCATGATGCCGCGACGGCTTCGCGATCGACTGCGGATTCGGCACGACACGCACCGGCGCCGCCGACACGGCACCGCGCGTCGACGTGTTCGAAGGCGTGTTGTTCAGCGGCACCGCCGGTGCATTCGGCGACACGAACTGTACGAATACTTCGCCGTCCTTCACCATGCCCATCTCGTAGCGCGCGCGCTCCTCGATGGCCGCGGTGCCACTCTGCAGATCCTGCACTTCGCCTGCGGTCCGCTCGTTGCGCAGCTTCTCGTCTGCATTCTTCTGGAGCTGGTCGCCGAGCTGCTGACGCAATTCATGCACCCGCAGCCAGCCGCCGTGTCCCCACCATAGGGGGTACTGAATGAGCGCCAGCAAGGCAATCAGGACGACAGTGACAAGCCGCATGTAAGAGACGCAGATATAAGAAGCGCCGCTCCGCGCACAGGCACAGAGCGGCGTCGATATGACGAACCCGATATTAGCGCGTTAGCGCAGGTTATAGAAAGCCGATTTACCCGGGTAGCTCGCGATGTCGCCGAGATCTTCCTCGATGCGCAGCAGCTGGTTGTACTTCGAGATGCGGTCGCTGCGCGACAGCGAACCCGTCTTGATCTGACCGGCGTTCAGACCGACCGCGATGTCCGCGATCGTCGAATCTTCCGTTTCGCCCGAGCGGTGCGAGATCACGGCCGTGTAGCCCGCGCGCTTCGCCATTTCGATCGCCGCGAACGTTTCGGTCAGCGTACCAATCTGGTTGATCTTGATGAGGATCGAGTTCGCGATGCCCTTCTCGATGCCTTCCTTCAGGATGCGCGTGTTCGTGACGAACAGGTCGTCGCCGACGAGCTGCACCTTCTTGCCGAGGCGGTCGGTCAGCAGCTTCCAGCCTTCCCAGTCGCTTTCGTGCATGCCGTCCTCGATCGACACGATCGGGAACTTGTCGGCGAGCGTCGCGAGGTAGTCGGTGAATTCGGCCGACGACAGTTGCAGGCCTTCGCCCGCGAGCTGGTACTTGCCGTCGTGGTAGAACTCGGATGCCGCGCAGTCGAGCGCGAGCAGCACGTCCTCGCCCGCGCGGTAGCCGGCCTTCTCGATCGCCTGCAGGATCGTCGACAGGCATTCGTCGTTGCTGCCGAAGTTCGGCGCGAAGCCGCCTTCGTCGCCGACTGCCGTGCTCATGCCGCGGTCGCTCAGGATCTTCTTCAGCGCGTGGAACACTTCCGCGCCGCAACGCAGGGCTTCACGGAACGTCGGCTGGCTGACCGGGACGATCATGAATTCCTGGATGTCGAGGCTGTTGTTCGCGTGCGCGCCGCCGTTGACGATGTTCATCATCGGCACCGGCAGCTGCATCGCGCCCGAACCGCCGAAATAGCGGTACAGCGGCAGGCCTGCCTCTTCGGCGGCAGCCTTCGCGACGGCCATCGACACGGCCAGCATCGCGTTCGCGCCGAGGCGCGACTTGTTGTCGGTGCCGTCCAGCTCGAGCAGCGTCTTGTCGAGGAACGCCTGTTCCGACGCGTCGAGGCCCATGATGGCTTCGGAGATTTCGGTGTTGATGTGCTCGACTGCCTTCAGCACGCCCTTGCCGTTGTAGCGGCCGGCTTCGCCGTCGCGCAGTTCGATCGCTTCACGCGAGCCCGTGGACGCGCCCGACGGCACCGCCGCGCGGCCCATCGTGCCCGATTCGAGCAGCACGTCGCATTCGACGGTGGGGTTGCCGCGCGAATCCAGAATCTCGCGGCCGATGATATCTACGATTGCACTCATGGGTTTCCTCTGAGAATGACGATGGATTCTTCAAACTGCGACGGCGTGCGTGCCGGAACCGCTTTCGCTACTGACGCGCGAAGCCGTCGCAAGGTTCATTCGATCTTTAATTGAAATCGTTTTCCAGGAACGGATTGCGCTTCACCGCCTGGTCGAGCGTGACGAGCGTCTCCAGCAGCGCGCCCATCCGGTTCAGCGGCACCGCGTTCGGGCCGTCCGACTTCGCCTCGGCCGGATTCGGGTGCGTTTCCATGAAGAGGCCGGCGACGCCCGTCGCGACCGCCGCACGCGCGAGCACCGGCACGAATTCGCGCTGGCCGCCCGAGCTCGTGCCCTGCCCGCCCGGCAATTGCACCGAGTGGGTCGCGTCGAATACGACGGGCGCGTTCGTTTCGCGCATGATCGCGAGCGAACGCATGTCCGACACGAGGTTGTTGTAGCCGAACGAGACGCCGCGCTCGCACGCCATGAAGCGGTCTTCCGACAGCCCCGCTTCACGTGCCGCGTCGCGCGCCTTGTCGATCACGTTCTTCATGTCGTGCGGCGCGAGGAACTGGCCCTTCTTGATGTTGACGGGCTTGCCCGAGCGCGCGCACGCATGGATGAAATCGGTCTGGCGGCACAGGAACGCGGGCGTCTGCAGCACGTCGACGACCGACGCGACCTGCTCGATCTCGTCGATCGAATGCACGTCGGTCAGCACCGGCAGGCCGAGCTGGCGCTTCACCTCGGACAGGATCCGCAGGCCCTCGTCCATTCCGAGGCCGCGAAACGACTTGCCCGAGCTGCGGTTCGCCTTGTCGTACGACGACTTGTAGATGAACGGAACGTTCAGCTTCGCGCAGATCTCCTTCAGGCGGCCCGCCGTGTCGATCGTCATTTGCTCCGATTCGACGACGCAGGTACCCGCGATCAGGAAGAAAGGCTTGTCGAGACCGACCTCGAAATCGCACAGCTTCATGCTTTCACTCCGCGCGCTTGCTTGTTGGCGAGCGCGGCTTCGACGAACGACTTGAAGAGAGGATGACCGTCACGCGGCGTTGACGTGAATTCCGGGTGGAACTGGACGCCGACGAACCACGGGTGCATCGAGCGCGGCAGCTCCATCATTTCCGGCAGATCCTCGCTCGGGGTACGCGCGCAGATGATAAGGCCGCCGCTTTCGAGCTGGGGCACGAAGCGGTTATTGACTTCATAACGGTGGCGATGACGCTCGTTCACGTCCTTGCCGTAGATTTCTTCCGCCATCGTGCCGGGCTTGATCGGGCAGCGCTGCGAGCCGAGGCGCATCGTGCCGCCGAGATCGGATTCCTCGGTACGCGTCTCGACCTTGCCGTCGCGGTCGTACCACTCGGTGATCAGCGCGACCACGCGTTCCGGCGTGTCCGGATCGAATTCCGTGCTGTTCGCCTGCTTCAGGCCGACGACGTCGCGCGCGAACTCGATCACCGCGAGCTGCATGCCGAGGCAGATGCCGAGATAAGGCACCTTCGCCTCGCGCGCATAGCGGATCGCCGCGATCTTGCCTTCGGTGCCGCGACGGCCGAAACCGCCCGGGACCAGCACCGCGTCGAGGTGCTTCAGGCTGTCGACGCCGTTCGTCTCGATCTCTTCCGAGTCGATGTACTCGATGTTGACCTTGGTCGACGTGTGCAGCGACGCGTGACGCAGCGCCTCGATCAGCGACTTGTACGATTCGGTCAGGTCGACGTACTTGCCGACCATGCCGATCGTCACTTCGTGCTTCGGGTTCTCCAGCTTCTCGACGAGCTCCGACCACATGCTCAGGTCGGCATCGTGCGGCGTCAGCTTCAGCTCGTCGCAGATGATCTTGTCGAGGCCCTGGTCGTGCAGCATCTGCGGAATCTTGTAGATGCTGTCGGCGTCCCACACCGAGATCACGGCGTCTTCCGGCACATTCGAGAACATCGAGATCTTCTTCGATTCGTCGTCGGGGATGCGGCGATCCGCGCGGCACAGCAGCACGTGCGGCAGGATGCCGATCTCGCGCAGCTTCTGCACGCTGTGCTGGGTCGGCTTCGTCTTCAGCTCGCCGGCCGTCGCGACGTACGGCACCAGCGTCAGGTGCACGAAGCACGCGCTGTTGCGGCCGAGGCGCAGGCTCATCTGGCGCGCGGCTTCAAGGAACGGCAGCGACTCGATGTCGCCGACCGTGCCGCCGATCTCGACGATCGCGACATCCGGCTCGCCGCAGGTGGCCGATGCCGCCCCGCGCTCGATGAACGCCTGGATTTCGTTCGTGATGTGCGGAATGACCTGCACGGTCTTGCCGAGATAGTCGCCGCGGCGTTCCTTGCGGATCACCGATTCGTAGATCTGGCCGGTCGTGAAGTTGTTGGCCTTGCGCATCTTCGTGCTGATGAAGCGCTCATAGTGGCCGAGGTCGAGGTCCGTCTCCGCTCCGTCTTCCGTCACAAACACTTCGCCGTGCTGGAACGGGCTCATCGTGCCGGGGTCGACGTTGATGTAGGGATCGAGTTTGAGGAGGGTGACTTTCAGACCGCGCGATTCGAGGATCGCGGCGAGGGAAGCGGCGGCAATACCCTTGCCAAGGGAAGAAACTACGCCGCCGGTGACGAAAACATATTTGGTCATCGCTGGATGCTCGCGGGAAAAACGGATTATACCGTAAAGCCCGCCCTTTTCTCAGCAACTGACGCGATGATCGCGCCCTTTCGAGCGGGCCCGCGCCAGCCGTGCGCGCCGGGGGCGCACCGGCCGGCCGGTCGGCGCGACCGCACGCGCCGCGACGCATGCCGGGCCGCCGGACGGCACGTCAGGCGCGCTTCGCGAGCGGCGCGCCGCCCTGCGACACCCCGCCCTCTTCCGCCTTCAGCGAATTCAGCATCCGCTGCAATGCACGGGCGGTCTCGAGCGGCCGCTCCATCGGGAACAGGTGGCTGCCCTCGAGCCATTCGACGCGGCCGCGCGCCGCACGGCGCGTCGCGTCGAGCCCGACCTGCCGCACCTCGCGCGAACGCGTGCCGGCGAGAAAACCGATCGGCACCGGCGCGCCGTGCGCGAGCCGCGGGCCGAGCGTGTGCGGCAGCGTCCGGTAGATCAGGTATTCGACCTGCCGGTCGAACGCGAGCGCACGCTCGCCGTCGGCACCGGCCTGCGGAATGCCGTAGTCGATGTAGTCGGCCAGCATCCGTTCGTCCCAGCGCGCGAACGCGGGCTTCTCGCGGAAATGCCGCCAGGCCTCGTCGCGGCTCACCCAGTGCGTGCGCCGGTTGCGGGTCGCGGCGGCCGGCGACAGCCGCTCGTCGAGCCCCGCCCACTGGCTCGCGCGCAACGCGCCGGCACGCCAGCCCGCGATGATCGGCGAATCGATCATCACGACGCCGCGCACCCATTGCGGCTTCTTCAGCGCGGCCATCAGCGACAGGTAGCCGCCGAGCGAATGGCCGACCAGCCAGACGGGACGCTCGTAGCGACTGCCGATGTCGTCGAGCAGCTGCTCGACGAGATGCGGCCAGTCGCGCGTCACCGGGTAGCGGCGGTCGTGGCCGATCCGCTCGATGTAGCGCAGTTCGTAGTCGTCGGCCAGTTCGGCGAAGATCGTCCGGTACGTCGACGCCGGAAAGCCGTTCGCATGCGAGAAGTGGAGGATGTCCTTCAAACGCCGATGTCTCCTTTGTCGACGGGAGTATGTGCTCCAGCACTTACTCCCGTCCCGTGCTTCGCGTTCTATCGGGCCAGTGCTCCGGCACTTTGCGCGGGCCCCATGCATTCTCTATAAACCGGCCCTCGCCCCGCTCAACGGTCCATCCAGTACCGTCGCCGTACATCGCGATAGCGCTCGAATGCAAACCCGCCGTCGGCCGGTGCGACGTCGAACCGCACGGCGCCGTCGCGATCGGTGCGCGGCAGCGGAATCCCGCGTGCCTCGTAGCGCGCGAGGACGGTCCGGTGCGGATGTCCGAACCGATTGCGATAGCCTACAGGAAATACCGCGACGCGCGGCCCGACCGAATCGAGGAAAGGCTCGACCGACGACGTGCGGCTACCGTGGTGCGGAACGACCAGGATCTGCGCGGCCAGCGCGTCGCGCGCGGCGTCCACGAGCTGGCGTTCGGCGCGTGCTTCGATGTCGCCCGTCAGCAGCGCGGACGTGCCGCCCGCGTCGATACGCAGCACGCACGATTGCCCGTTCGACGAGCCCGTGTCCGGGCCGCCCGACGGCCAGAGCATCGTGAAGACGACGCCGTCCCAGGTCCAGCGCTGCCCGGCCGCGCACGGCAGCCGGTCGGCGACGCCGGCGGCCGTCGCGTCGAGCCATAGCCGGTTCTTCGATGGAATGCCGGCCAGCAGCTGGCGCACGTCGGCTGCCGCATAGACGGCCGGCGCGCCGCCCGCGTGATCGGCGTCCGCGTGACTGAGCACGAGCGAATCGATCACCGCGATGCCGCGCGAGCGCAACGCCGGCGCGACGATCCGCGCCCCGGCATGCGTCGACTCCGCGCCCGGCCCCGCATCGAACAGCAAGGTTCGGCGCGCAGTCTCCACCAGCACCGACGCGCCCTGCCCGACGTCGAGCACGGTCAGCCGGAAGCCGCCCGGCGGCGGCGCATCGGGTGCCGGCGCGACGAGCGGCAGCCACGTGAGCGGCGCCGCCCAGCGCAACGGCCAGCCGCGCGGCATCAGCGCCCATCCGACACCCACGCACGCAAGCGCCAGCACCGGCCAGTCGGGCATGCGCAGCCAGAACACGCCGGCCGGCCAGTCGGCGAGGTGCCCGAGCAGCGTCATCATCGGTTCGAGCGCCGCATGCGCAAGCCGGAATGCATACGCATCGAGCGGCGCGGGCAACGCGATGCCGGCCAGCACGATCGGAGTCACGACCGTGCTCACCCAGGGAATCGCGAACGCATTACCGAATGGGCCCGACAACGAAATCTGCGCGAACCACGCCGCCGTCAGCGGTGCGAGACCGATCGTCACCGCGTACTGCACGCGCGCGGCTTCCACGATACGGCTCGCGGCGCGCCTCCCCCACGCGCGCAACCGACTCGACAGGCCGGCCGTGTCGCGGCCCTCCTCGCCTTGCGCGTCGACCTCACGCGCCGCGCGCCAACCCGCGACGGTCAGCAGAATGACGGCGACCGCCCCGAACGACAGCCAGAACCCGGCCGACAGCACGGCCCACGGATCGGCGAGCAGCACGCCGCCGAGCGCCGCGCACAGCACCGCCGACGTCGGCACGCTGCGCCCGGCCAGATACGCGATGCCGCCGGCCGCGATCATCCACCACGCACGCTGCGCCGGCACGTTGAAACCGGCGAGCGCCGCATAGCCGGCCGCGGCCGCCAGCGCGGCAAGCGATGCCGCATACGGCGCCGGCAACACGAGTGTCGCGGCCCGCGCACGCCAGCGCAGGCGACGCCAGACCATCGACACGAGCCCGCCCGCGATCGCGCCGACGAGCCCGACGTGCAGGCCGGAGATCGCGACCAGATGGCTCGTACCCGTGTTGCGCAGCACGCGCCAGTCGTCGTCGCCGATGCCGGACTGGTCGCCGATCGCGAGCGCGGCGACGATGCCGCGATGACCGGCGTCGACGCCGAGCGTCGCGCCGATGCGTGCCCGCAGCACGTCGCGCAGGCGGTCGATCGATGCACGCCAACCCGATGCGTGCGCATCGAGCAATACCGATCGCCGCGGCGCACTGACGTAACCGATTGCGCGAATACCGGCGGCGAGCCACGCCGCCTCGCTGTCGCGCACGCCGGCATTGGCCTCGGCGTGCGGGCGCTTCAGGCGCACGACGAAGCGCCAGCGCTGCGCGGCACGCAGTTCGGGGAGCGGATCGCGTGTCGCGGATGCGCCATACGCGCGCCACGACAGCCGGACCAATGGCGGAAAACGGGCCAGCCCCGCATCGTTCGACTCGACCGCGAGCAGCAGCCGCGCGCCCGTCTCGTCGACGACAGGCAGCCCCCGGATCACGCCGGTGACGACGATGTCGCGCCCTTCCCAGTCGACGGGCAAGCTGTCGTGCAGCCGCCACTCGGCCCGCGCCGCCGCATAACCGAACCCCGCCACGCAGGCCGCGAGCGCGCACGGCATCCATCCGAGCGCGACGGCCGTGCGCGTGCGCCGGCGGCGTATGCACCACACTCCCAGCGCCGCGCAACCGGCAAGCGCGGCCGCACCGGCTGCCCATGCGATCGCGCCCGGTAACGCCGCCTGCCGCTGCAGCACGACGACGCCGAGCGCGAATGCGATCCACCACACGCGCATCCCGCCTCCTCGTCGACCTGGCGCCGCCATTGCGAATGCGGCGCCTTCCGGCAACGATTATGCGGACGAAAGCGCGAGTCGCGGCAGCGCGGCGAGCGCGTTAGCCGAAGTGGATAGGCCGAGTGAACCGGCGTCGAGACCGCGCAGTTCGGCGAGCACGTCGCCGATGCGCGGCACCTGGTCGGGCGTGTTGCGGGATTTGTACGCCCATTCGGGCGCGATGTCGGGCGCGTCCGTCTCGACGACGATCGCGTCGAGCGGCAATTGCGCCGCAAGCCGGCGGATCTGCAACGCGCGCGTGAATGTCACGTTGCCGCCGAAGCCGAGATGCAGCCCCTGCGCGAGATACGCTTCGGCCTGCTGGAAACTGCCGTTGAATGCATGCGCGATGCCGCGCCGCACGCCGAAGCGGCGCAGCCCCGCGAGCACGCGGTCCTGCGACTTGCGCACGTGGCACAGCACGGGCAGGTCGAATTCGCGCGCCAGCTTCAGCTGCCCCTGGTAGAAGAACTGCTGCCGGTCTTCGTCGAGTCCCGGCACGAAATAGTCGAGGCCGATCTCGCCGATCGCGACGAAGCGCGGATCGTCGAGGCTCGCTTCGATCTCCATGCGCAGCCGGTCGAGATCCTCGTCGCGCGCGTGCGGCGTATACATCGGATGGATGCCGAGCGCATAGACGGCACCCGGCGTGCGCTGCGCAAGTTCGCGCACCGTCGTGAAGTTATCGCGCCCGATGCTCGGGATCACGATGCGCGACACGCCGGCCGCGCGTGCCGCCTGCGCGACCGCGTCACGGTCGGCGTCGAACTCGCCGGCATCGAGATGGCAGTGCGTATCGATCCACATGACGGCATCATTCCTGTACCCCTCGCGCCGCGCCGGGACGAACCCGGCGGCCCGGCCAGGGGCGTTCGCTTACACCGGCAGCGCCGGCTCCTCGTGCAGCACGCCGTCGCGCAGCCGCATGATGCGGTCGCAGCGCGCGGCGAGATCGGGATCGTGCGTGACGATCACGAAGCTCGTTTCGAGCGTCTCGGAAAGTTCGAGCATCAGGTTGAACACCGTGTCCGCCGTCGTGCCGTCGAGGTTGCCGGTCGGCTCGTCGGCGAGCACGCACGCGGGTTTCGTGACCAGCGCGCGCGCGATCGCGACACGCTGCCGCTCGCCGCCCGACAGTTCGCCCGGCCGGTGCTTCGCACGCGGGCCGAGACCGACGCGTTCGAGCATCGCCTGGGCCTGCGCGCGCGCGTCCTCGGTCGTCATCCGGCGGATGCGCAACGGCATCGCGACGTTGTCTAGCGCGGTGAACTCGGGCAGCAGGTGATGGAACTGGTAGACGAAGCCGAGCGCGCGGTTGCGCAATTCGTTGCGTTCGCGTTCGGCGAGTTGCGTAAACGGCTTGCCGAGCAGCGACACTTCGCCCGCGCTCGGCTCGTCGAGCCCGCCCAGCACATGCAGCAGCGTGCTCTTGCCGGAACCCGACGCGCCGACGACCGCGAGCTTCTCGCCGCGCCGCACCGTCAGCTCGGTGTTGTTGAGCACCTGCACGTTGAAGCCGCCTTGCACGAACGCCTTCGTGATCCCGCGCGCCTGAAGCACGTATTCCTGCATACCTGCCGAATCCTGTCTGTTGTGTTGTTCTGAATCCGCGAATGCGGTTGCGCGGTCATTCATAGCGAAGCGCCTCCGCCGGCTTCACCTTCGCGCCGCGCCAGCTCGGATAGAGCGTCGCGACGGCCGACAGCGCGAACGCGATCAGGCCGATCCGGATCACGTCGCTCGCGACGAGTTCGGACGGCAGCTCGCTGATGAAGTACACGGACGGCGGCAGGAACTGCACGCCGAACAGGTGCTCGATCATCGGGATCAGCCAAGGGATGCTCCACGCGATCAGGCAGCCGAGCGCGACGCCCGACGCCGTGCCGACGAAGCCGATCGTCACGCCCTGCACAACGAAGATCTTCATGATCGACCCCGGCTGCGCGCCGAGCGTGCGCAGGATCGCGATGTCGGCCTGCTTGTTGGTCACGGTCATCACGAGCGACGACACGAGGTTGAACGCGGCCACCGCGATGATCAGCGTCAGGATGATGAACATCATCCGCTTCTCGATCTGCACGGCCGAGAACCACGTCTTGTTCTGCTGTGTCCAGTCGCGGATGTACAGGCTGCCCGACAGCGTATGCGACAGCTCGACCGCGACCTGCGGCGCCTTCTGCATGTCCGTCAGCCGCAGCCGCACGCCGGTCGGCGCAGTCATCCGGAACAATGCCTCGGCATCGCGGATGTTGATCATCGCGAGCGTGCTGTCGTATTCGTAGTGGCCCGACTCGAACACGCCGACGACCGTGAACTGCTTCAGGCGCGGCATCATGCCGGCCGGCGTGATCGAGCCTTCGGGCGCGACCAGCGTGACCTTGTCGCCGACCGTCACGCCGAGGTTGCCGGCGAGCGCGTCGCCGAGCACGATGCCGAACTGGCCCGGCACGAGCGCACCGAGCTGCCCGGCCTTCATGTCCTTGCCGATGTCGGATACCTGCGGCTCGAGCGTCGGCTCGACGCCGCGCAGCATCACGCCGCTCACCGCGTCCTGGCGCGTGAGCAGCGCCTGCGCGTCGACGTACGGCGCCGCGCCGGTCACCGACGGATTGCGGCGCGCTTCCTGCGCGGTCAGTTGCCAGTCGGGCATCGAGCCCGTCGGCGAGAACACCTCGACGTGCGCGAGCACCGACAGCATGCGGTCGCGCACTTCCTTCTGGAAGCCGTTCATCACCGACAGCACGACGATCAGCGCCGCGACGCCAAGCGCGATCCCGAGCATCGACACGAGGGCGATGAAGGAAATGAAGCCGTTGCCGGTCGTGCGTTTGCCGGCGCGCGTATAGCGCCAGCCGATCTGCCATTCGTACGGAAGTTTCAAGCGAATCCTTTCTGCTGGTTACGGCGGGAAGGCGCCCCGCGGCCGGACCGCCGCCCGGCGGCGGCCACCGGCCCGGGCACGGTCGAAAAACGGCCGCCGGACGCGAACGGGCCGTCTGCCGGCCCGATCACGCGCGCAGTTTGCCATACAATGCGCACCATCATGCACGACCGACGCCTCCATTTTCTCGTTCCGTTCGCGCTGCCGTCGGCGGCCGATGCGGCCTCGTCCCTGCACACGCTGGACAGCCCCGCGCTCGAAAAGTTGCTCGCCCGCGCGCGCCTCGTCGAGCGCGTGGCCGGCGAGGACTTCCAGCGCACGCTGCCGCACGAGCGCTGGCTGGCCCGCCAGTTCGGCGCGACCCAGGGCAACGCCGCGGACGAGGCGCCGCTCGCGCCCTACATGTTGCTGGCGGACGGCGGCGACCCCGGCGCACAGGCATGGGCATGCGTCGAGCCCGTGCACGTCGAAATCGCGCACGATCACCTGGTGCTCGTCGATCCGGCGGCCCTCGCGCTCGACGACGGCGACGCGGCCGCGCTACTCGCGGTCGCGCGGCCGCTGATCGAGGAGCTCGGCGTGCGGCTCGAAGCGCCGAACCCCGCGCGCTGGTACCTGTCGAGCGAACAGCTCGCACGGCTCGCCGGCGCCGCGCCGCTGCGCGCAAGCGGCCGCAACATCGAGATCTGGCTGCCGCACGAGGCGCACACGGGCGAACGCTCGCGGATGTGGATGAAACTGCAGAACGAAGTGCAGATGGCGTGGTTCCAGCACCCGGTCAACGAAGCCCGCGAGGCGCGTGGCCTGCCGGCCGTCAATTCGATCTGGTTCCATGCGCAGGGCACGCTGAAGCCGGTCGGCAAGCCGTTCGCGCGCGTGCTGTCCGCGTCGCCCGCCGCGCTCGGCCTCGCGCGCGCCGCACAGGCCGAAGCCGGCGCCCCACCCGCCGCGTTCGGCGCGCTGCCCGCCGGCGACGGCGCGACGCTCGTCGAACTCCCGGCGTTGACCACCCCATTCATCGAACAGGACTGGGCGCGCTGGCACGACGGGCTCGCCGCGCTCGAGCGCGACTGGTTCGCGCCGGTGCTCGCCGCGCTGCAAAACGGCGCGCTCGCCAGCGTCGAATTCACGCTGTGCGGCGATACGAGCTCCGTGACGCTGCACGCGACGCGCGGCGACCTGCGCAAGTTCTGGCGGCGCCGTGCGCTCGCCTCCCTGTTCGAATAACAAGCAGACCCCGAATGACCCGGATCGTTACCCGCCCCGTCGCGCCCGCCGACGCCGAAGTGCTCGCGCGCCACGGCCTGCATCCCGTCCTCGCGCGCCTGTATGCGTCGCGCGGCGTGCAGTCCCCGACCGACATCGAGACCGCGCTTGCGCGCCTCGTCCCGCCTACCGAGCTGAAGGGCTGCGCCGACGCGGCGTCGCTGCTCGCCGACGCGATCGCCGACCAACGACGCCTGCTCGTCGTCGCCGACTACGACTGCGACGGCGCGACCGCGTGCGCGGTGGCGGTACGCGGCCTGCGGATGTTCGGCGCGCAGATCGACTACCTGGTGCCGAACCGCTTCGAATACGGCTACGGCCTCACGCCCGAGATCGTCGAGCTCGCGGCCGTGCGCAAGCCCGACCTGCTGATCACAGTCGACAACGGGATCGCGAGCGTCGCGGGCGTCGAAGCCGCGAACGCGCGCGGCATCGACGTGCTCGTCACCGACCACCACCTGCCCGGCGACGCGCTGCCCGCCGCCCGTGCGATCGTCAACCCGAACCAGCCCGGCTGCGCGTTCCCGAGCAAGCACATCGCCGGCGTCGGCGTGATGTTCTACGTGCTGCTGGCGCTGCGCGCCGAATTGCGCCGCCGCGGCGCATTCGCGAGCAAGGAAGCCGAGCCGCGCCTCGACGGCCTGCTCGACCTCGTCGCGCTCGGCACCGTCGCCGACGTCGTGCGGCTCGACGGCAACAACCGCGTGCTCGTCGCGCAGGGGCTGCAGCGCATCCGCAACGGCCGCATGCAGCCGGGCATCGCCGCGCTGTTCCGCGCCGCCGCGCGCGAAGCGCGCACCGCGTCGGGCTTCGACCTCGGCTTCGGCCTCGGTCCGCGGCTCAACGCCGCGGGGCGGCTGTCCGACATGTCGCTCGGCATCGAATGCCTGATCACCGACGACATCGGCCGCGCGTGGGATCTCGCGCAGCAGCTCGACGTGATGAACCGCGAGCGCCGCGAGATCGAGGCCGGCATGCAGCAGCAGGCGCTCGCCGATCTCGCCGACGTCGACCCGGCCGACGCGTGCACGATCACGCTGTTCAACCCCGAATGGCACCAGGGCGTGATCGGCATCGTCGCCGGGCGGCTCAAGGAAAAATTCCACCGCCCGTCGTTCACGTTCGCGCACGCGGACGACGAAGGCAAGCGGGTCAAGGGATCGGGCCGGTCGATCGCCGGCTTCCACCTGCGCGACGCGCTCGACCTCGTGTCGAAACGCGAACCGGACCTGATCGTCGCGTTCGGCGGCCATGCGATGGCGGCCGGCCTCACGCTCGATACCGAGAACGTGCCGCGCTTCGCGGCCGCGTTCGAGGCCGTCGCGCGCGAATGGCTGTCCGACGACGCGCTCGCCCGCGTGATCGAGACCGACGGCGAACTCGAGGACGCATACTTCACGCCGCAGTTCGTCGGGCTGCTCGACGAAGCCGTCTGGGGGCAAGGTTTTCCGGCCCCGCTTTTCTCGGGCGAATTCGACGTCGTGTCGCAATCGCTCGTGAAGGAAAAACACCTGAAGCTGCAGCTTGCACGCGGCCGCCAGCGCTTCAACGCGATCTGGTTCAACCACACCGAGCCGCTGCCGGCGAGCGCGCTGATCGCGTATCGCCTCGTCGCCGACACGTGGAACGGCGTCACGCGCGTCCAGTTGATCGTCGAACACGCGGCCGGCTGAGCGCGGGCCGCCCGGCCCGCGGTGCCCGCCGATGCGTGCACGCCGCACCGGACGGGGCCGCGGCACGCGTGCGAGCACCGTTCGCGTCACCGGGCAACCCTGCCGATCGGCTATAATTCCGCTTTTTTACGAAGCAAGAAAAGCGAACGATCATGGAAGCGGAACGTCTCAACGCGATCGAAAGCTCCCTGCTCGACCTGCGCAACCGCGCGGGCGAGCTCCGGGGGTATCTTTGACTACGACGCCAAAGCTGCGCGTCTGATCGAAGTCAACAAGGAACTCGAAGACCCGAACGTCTGGAACGATTCGAAGAACGCCCAGGCACTCGGCCGCGAGAAGAAGCTGCTCGAAGGCGTCGTCACGACGCTGACGGCGCTCGATAGCGACCTGCGCGACGCGCTCGACCTGTTCGAACTGGCCCGCGAGGAAGGCGACGAAGATACCCTCGTCGCATCGGAAGACGACGCCGCGAAGCTCGAAGCACGCGTCGGCGACATCGAGTTCCGCCGGATGTTCTCGAACCCGGCCGACCCGAACAACTGCTTCATCGACATCCAGGCCGGCGCCGGCGGCACCGAGGCGTGCGACTGGGCGTCGATGCTGCTGCGCCAGTACCTGCGCTACTGCGAACGCAAGGGCTTCAAGGCCGAGGTGCTCGAAGAGTCCGACGGCGACGTCGCCGGCATCAAGAACGCGACGGTCAAGGTCTCGGGCGAATACGCATACGGCTTCCTGCGCACCGAAACGGGCATCCACCGTCTCGTGCGCAAGTCGCCGTTCGATTCGTCGGGCGGCCGCCACACGTCGTTCTCGTCGGTGTTCGTGTATCCGGAAATCGACGACTCGATCGAAGTCGAGATCAACCCGGCCGACCTGCGCATCGACACGTACCGCGCCTCGGGCGCCGGCGGCCAGCACATCAACAAGACCGACTCGGCCGTGCGGATCACGCACATGCCGACCGGCATCGTCGTGCAGTGCCAGAACGACCGCTCGCAGCACCGCAACCGCGCGGAAGCGATGGCGATGCTGAAGTCGCGCCTGTACGAAGTCGAGATGCGCAAGCGCCAGGCCGAACAGGACAAGCTCGAATCGAGCAAGACCGACGTGGGCTGGGGCCACCAGATCCGCTCGTACGTGCTCGACCAGAGCCGCGTGAAGGATTTGCGCACGAACGTCGAAATGAGCAACACCCGCGCGGTGCTCGACGGCGATCTCGACGACTTCATCAGCGCGAGCCTCAAACAGGGCGTGTAAGCGCCGCGGCGCGGCGCGGCCTGGCCAGGTCGCGCCGCCCTTGCCCTTCCCGTTTGCGTTGCCGCACCCACTCCGAATTCCGACCATCATGACCGAACCGACCCAAACGCAGCCCGCCGTCGCAGCGGACGAAAACCAGATCATCTCCGAGCGCCGCGAGAAGCTGCGCGCCTTGCGCGAACAAGGCGTCGCCTACCCGAACGACTTCCGGCCGACGCACCACGCTGCCGATCTGCAGGTGAAATTCGCCGACTCGGACAAGGCCGCGCTCGAAGCGAACCCGGTCGAGGTGTCGGTTGCCGGCCGCATGATGCTCAAGCGCGTGATGGGCAAGGCGAGCTTCGCGACGGTGCAGGACGGGTCGGGCCAGATCCAGTTCTTCGTGACGCCGAACGACGTCGGCACGGAAACCTACGACGCGTTCAAGAAGTGGGACCTCGGCGACATCGTCGCCGCGCGCGGCGTGCTGTTCCGCACCAACAAGGGCGAGCTGTCGGTTCAGTGCAAGGAACTGCGCCTGCTGTCGAAGGCGCTGCGTCCGCTGCCGGACAAGTTCCACGGCCTCTCCGACCAGGAAATGCGCTACCGCCAGCGCTACGTCGACCTGATCGTCACGCCGGAAACGCGCGACACGTTCCGCGCGCGTACCAAGACGATCGCGTCGATCCGCAAGTTCATGGATTCGGCCGACTTCATGGAAGTCGAGACACCGATGCTGCACCCGATCCCGGGCGGCGCGGCCGCGAAGCCGTTCGTCACGCATCACAATGCGCTCGACATGCAGATGTTCCTGCGCATCGCGCCGGAGCTGTACCTGAAGCGCCTGATCGTCGGCGGCTTCGAGCGCGTGTTCGAGATCAACCGCAATTTCCGGAATGAAGGCGTGTCGCCGCGTCACAACCCGGAATTCACGATGATGGAGTTCTACGCCGCGTACACCGACTACCGCTGGCTGATGGACTTCACCGAGCAGCTGATCCGCCAGGCGGCGATCGACGCGCTCGGCACCGCGACGATCCAGTATCAGGGCCGCGAGCTCGACCTCGCGAAGCCGTTCCATCGCCTGACGATCACGCAGGCGATCCAGAAGTACGCGCCGCAGTACACCGACGGCCAGCTGTCGGACGACGCGTACCTGCGCACCGAACTGAAGCGCTTCGGCGTCGACGTCAAGCAGCCGGCGTTCCTGAACGCGGGCATCGGCGCACTGCAGCTCGCGCTGTTCGAGGAAACGGCCGAAGCGCAGCTCTGGGAACCGACGTTCATCATCGACTACCCGGTCGAGGTGTCGCCGCTTGCACGCGCATCGGATACGGTGCCGGGCATCACCGAGCGTTTCGAGCTGTTCATGACCGGTCGCGAGATCGCGAACGGCTTCTCGGAGCTGAACGATCCGGAAGACCAGGCCGCGCGCTTCAAGAAGCAGGTCGAGCAGAAGGATGCGGGCGACGAGGAAGCGATGTTCTTCGACGCCGACTACATCCGCGCGCTCGAATACGGGATGCCCCCGACCGGCGGCTGCGGGATCGGCATCGACCGTCTCGTGATGCTGCTGACCGACAGCCCGACGATCCGCGACGTGCTGCTGTTCCCCCATCTGCGCCGCGAAGACTGACGGCCTGCCCGCGTGTGCGCCGCGCCCTGTGGCGCGCACGCATCGGCTTTGTAACGACGCGTAAATCCCGCCAGCCGGCGTCCGCCGGCTTGCGATCCTCCCCCGTTTTATTCCCTCGTCGCGACGGCCTGCCCCGGGTTTTCCCGGTAACGATCGCCCACGCCCCGCTGCAATTCGTTACACCTTGATACGGCGCGCGCCGCGCCGGTCGACGACACTCTTTTTGCGTCACCACGCATGACCACGGGACCAGAACAAGGCGCCGGAACGCCAAGTCTGCTTGACCCCGAAGCGTGGGATCCGGCCCGGCGCCACGTGCCGATCCGGATCGACATCGGAGAAAAAAATGGACAACCAGAATCAGACCACGCCGCAAAAGCAACGCCTCCACCCGCTGATCGCCACTGCAGCCGGCGCCGTCATCGTCGCCAGCCTTGCAGCGACGGCGGCGATCACGGGCGTATTCCCGAAGGCCAGCAGCAGCAACGAACAGAACGGCCAGACCCAGGCCGCGCTGATCGCGTCGCAGCCGGCCGTCGATACGGCCGCGGCCGCCAGCGCCGCGCTGGCCGCGCAAGCCCGGCAGCAGGCAGCCGAACAGGCCGCCGCGCAGCAGAAGGCGATCGCACAGGCCGAACCGAAGCCCGCGCCGCGCCCGGTGACCACGCACCGCCGTCACACGCCGGCACCGCAGCCGCCGCAATACGCGCAACAGCCGTCGGCGCCCGCACAGGCGGCCTACTGCCAGAGCTGCGGTACGGTCGTCGCAATCACGCAGACGCGCACGCCGGGCCAGAGCTCGGGGATCGGCGCCGTTGGCGGTGCAGCGGCCGGCGGCCTGCTCGGCAACCAGTTCGGCAACGGTAACGGCCGCACCGCGATGACGATCATCGGCGCGCTCGGCGGCGGTCTCGCCGGCAACCAGGTCGAGAAGCAGGTACGCGCGGAAACCGACTATCAGGTGCAAGTGCAGATGGAAAGCGGCGCGACGCGCACGTTCACGTACCACAACCCGCCGCCGTTCGGCCAGGGCCAGCGCGTGCGGGTCGAGAACGGCACGCTGGTCGGCGCGTAAGCGTCCCCTGCCCGCGTGTCGTGCGCGGACAAGCGACCTGACAACAAAAACGGCTCGTGAGCGATATGCTCACGAGCCGTTTTCTCATTCGGGCCGTATGCGCCATTGCGGCGCACGCCGTGCTCAGTCTTCGTCGTCGAAATCCGATTCGTCGATCCAGTGCGCCTGGATCGCTTCGAGGATCTTCTCGCCGGAATGCTTCGGATCGTCGTCGAAGCCGTCGAGCTCGAGCACCCACTGGCGCAGGTCGACGAAGTTGATCCGCTGCGGGTCGATGTCCGGGTGCTTGTCCGCCAGCGCAATGGCTATTTCGCGCGAATCGGTCCATTTCATCGCCTGCCTCCGGTTTGTCAGTGATTTTCCTTCGCATGGTTGATCGAGTACTTCGGAATCTCGACCACCAGGTCCGAATCTTCGTTCACGATCGCCTGGCACGACAGGCGCGACGTCGGCTCGAGGCCCCACGCCTTGTCCAGCAGGTCGTCCTCGTCCTCCTCGGACGGCGCCAGATCGTTGAAGCCCTCGCGGATCACCACGTGGCACGTCGTGCACGCGCACGACTTCTCGCATGCATGCTCGATCTCGATTCCGTGGTCGAGCAGGTTGTCGCAGATACTCTTGCCGGGCGTCGCGTCGATCACTGCGCCGTCCGGGCACAGTTCGACGTGAGGCAGCACCACCAGTTGAGGCATGTCCGTTCCGTCAGTCAGGGTGCGGCGACAGGCGCCGCACGGTTCATTATCGCGCGGGCCGTCGCCGGCCGATGCGCAGTTCGTGAATTCAGATCTCGTCGAGCCGGCGGCCCGACAGTGCGCGCTTGATGCTCTTGTCCATCCGGCGCGCCGCGAATTCGTCGGTGCCGTCGGCCAGCGCCTTGGTCGCCGCTTCGATCGCATTCGTATCGTCGCCTTGCGCAACCGCGCGCAGCGCCGCGGCGAGCGCGTCGATCTGCGTGCGCTCGTCCGCATCGAGCAGTTCGCCGTCGGTCGCCAGCGCGGCCTGCGTCGCCTCGAGCATCCGCTCGGCCTCGACCTGCGCTTCGCGCAGCGCGCGTGCGCGCATGTCGATTTCGGCGGTCTTGAAGCTGTCCTCGAGCATCTTCGCGATGTCGTCGTCGGCGAGGCCGTACGACGGCTTCACGACCACCGACGCCTCGACGCCCGACAGTTGTTCGCGTGCGAACACCGACAGCAGGCCGTCCGCATCGACCTGATAGGTCACGCGAATCCGCGCGGCACCGGCCGTCATCGGCGGAATGCCGCGCAGCTCGAAGCGCGCGAGCGACCGGCAGTCGGCGACGAGCTCGCGCTCGCCCTGCACGACGTGGATCGCCATCGCGGTCTGGCCGTCCTTGAAAGTCGTGAATTCCTGTGCACGAGCGATCGGAATCGTCGAGTTGCGCGGAATGATCTTTTCGACGAGGCCGCCCATCGTCTCGACGCCGAGCGACAGCGGAATCACGTCGAGCAGCAGCCAGTCGTCGCCGGTACCGCGATTGCCCGCGAGCAAGTCGGCCTGGATCGCAGCACCGAGCGCGACGACCTGGTCCGGATCGAGGTTCACGAGCGGCGGCTGGCCGAAATACGTCGCGACCGCGTCACGGATTACCGGCATGCGCGTCGCGCCGCCGACGAGCACGACGCCCTTGATGTCGGCCGGCGTCACCTGCGCGTCGCGCAGCGCCTTGCGGGTCGGTGTGAGCGTGCGCTGCACGAGCGGCTCGACGAGCGATGCGAACGTGTCGTGCGAGATCGTCTGCACGACGTGCGCGCCGCCCGACAGCGTCACGTCGAGCGACGCGTGCGGCGCGGACGACAGCGTTTCCTTCAGCACACGCACGCGGTCGAGCAGCAGGCGCACGTCCTCGGGCGCGAGCGTCTTTGCGTCGATGCCGGCCTGCGCGAGCACCTGACCGAACAGCGCGTGATCGAAGTCGTCGCCGCCGAGTGCGGAATCGCCGCCCGCGGCCAGCACTTCGAACACGCCCTTCGTCAGCTTCAGGATCGACAGGTCGAACGTGCCGCCGCCGAGGTCATACACCGCGTAGAGACCTTCGGCTGCGTTGTCGAGGCCGTAGGCAATCGCCGCGGCAGTCGGTTCGTTCAGCAGGCGCAGCACGTTGAGGCCCGCGAGACGCGCGGCATCCTTGGTCGCCTGGCGCTGCGCTTCGTCGAAATACGCGGGCACCGTGATCACCGCGCCGACCAGATCGTCGCCGAGCGAATCCTCGGCGCGATAGCGCAGCGTCGCGAGAATCTCGGCCGACACTTCGACCGGGCTCTTCACGCCGTCGACGGTACGGATCTGCACCATGCCCGGCGCATCGACGAATTCGTACGGCGCGTTCGCCGCGCCTTCGACCTCGGCCTTGCCGCGGCCCATGAAGCGCTTGACCGACACGATCGTGTTGCGCGGATCGGTCGCGGCCTGCTCTTTCGCTTCGTGGCCGATGCGGCGGCCGCCCTTCTCGAGGTAACGGACCACCGACGGCAGCAGCACGCGGCCCGCTTCGTCCGGCAGCACTTCGGCCACGCTGTTGCGCACGGCCGCGACGAGCGAGTTCGTCGTGCCGAGATCGATCCCGACGGCGAGTCGCCGCTGGTGCGGCGCCGGCGCCATGCCCGGTTCGGAAATTTGCAGTAAAGCCATCTTGGTTCGTTCGGGCGCTCGGCCCGTTTGCTGCGCGTGCCGCAAGGCACGCGGTTAAGTTTCGAGGCGCTCGATCTGTGCGCCCACTTCCGACGCGACGCGTTCGATGAACATCAGCTGGCGCACGGCCTCGGCGGCCGCCTGATCGGCGCCGCTGTCGAGCAGCGTGCCGAGGCGCTCGACGCGTACGCGCTTCTCGTCGCGCAACTCGGCGAGCAGCGTGTCGAGTGCGGCGACGTTGCGGGCGGCCGCGGCATCCTCGATGCCCTCGCGCCACTCCATCTGCTGCATCAGGAACGCCGGTTCCATCGCGGTGTTGTTTTCTGCGCCGATGTCGACGCCGCGCAGCAACAGCAGATAGGACGCGCGTTTCAGCGGATCGCGCAGCGTGCGGTACGCCTCGTTCGCGCGGGTTGCCCATTGCATCGCGATGCGCTTCTGCGCGTCGCCGGCCGCCGCGAAGCGGTCCGGATGCACCTGCGTCTGCACCGTCCGATAGGCGGCGTCGAGCGCCGTCTCGTCGAGCGCGAATTGCGCCGGCAGGTGAAACAGGTCGAAGTGGCTGTCTTTCAGCGAGACCA
The DNA here is from genome assembly GCF_049805555.1 of Burkholderia sp. DN3021. Classification (NCBI taxonomy): domain Bacteria; kingdom Pseudomonadati; phylum Pseudomonadota; class Betaproteobacteria; order Burkholderiales; family Burkholderiaceae; genus Burkholderia; species Burkholderia sp. DN3021. Next base: position 32,495 of record NZ_JBNCAB010000031.1, read on the forward strand.
TCGTCGCGTTCAATTCCGGTTCGTCGCGCGGCAAACGCCGCACATTAAAAAGGCGGCCCGTGCCGCCTCTTGCCCGCATCGCGCGGAGATCCGCGTCACACGCGGAACGATTCGCCGCAGCCGCACTCGTCCTTCATGTTCGGGTTGTTGAACTTGAACCCTTCGTTCAGGCCTTCGCGGGCGAAGTCGAGCTCGGTGCCGTCGATATACGCGAGGCTCTTCGGATCGACGACGACCTTCACGCCATGGCTCTCGAACACCTGATCCTCGGGAGCCAGCTCGTCGACATACTCGAGCTTGTACGCGAGCCCCGAGCACCCGGTCGTGCGAACGCCAAGCCGCAGGCCAACACCCTTGCCGCGACGGACGAGGTATTTCTGCACGTGCTGTGCTGCTTTTTCGGTCAGTGTAATTGCCATGATGTCCTTGCCGCGGCACGCCACCGGGGCCCGCCGCGTTCCGTCTGAAGCCCGCTCGATGCCGCTCAGGCCGCTGCCTGATCGCCTTCCTTCGTGTCGTGGCGCTTCTTGTAGTCGGCCACGGCTGCCTTGATCGCGTCTTCCGCGAGGATCGAGCAGTGAATCTTCACCGGCGGCAGCGCGAGCTCTTCGGCGATCTGCGTATTCTTGATCGACAGCGCCTCGTCGAGCGTCTTGCCCTTCACCCATTCGGTCACGAGCGAGCTCGACGCGATCGCCGAGCCGCAACCGTAGGTCTTGAACTTCGCGTCTTCGATCACGCCGTCCGCGCCGACGCGGATCTGCAGCTTCATCACGTCGCCGCAGGCCGGCGCGCCGACCATGCCCGTGCCGACCGTGTCGTCGTCCTTCGCGAACGAACCGACGTTGCGCGGGTTTTCGTAGTGATCCAGAACCTTGTTGCTGTAAGACATGACTCAGACTCCTTGACTCGTTACGCTGCGTGCGCCAATCCGCCCGCGGGTGCATTCAATGCGGTGTTCAGTGTGCGGCCCATTCGATCGTCGACAGATCGATGCCTTCCTGGTGCATTTCCCAGAGCGGCGACAGTTCGCGCAGCTTCGCGATCTTGCTGTTCAGCAGGTTGACCACGAAGTCGACTTCCTGCTCCGTCGTGAAGCGGCCGACCGTGAAGCGGATCGAGCTGTGTGCGAGCTCGTCGTTGCGGCCGAGCGCACGCAGCACGTACGACGGCTCCAGCGACGCCGACGTACATGCGGAGCCCGACGACACCGCGACGTCCTTGATCGCCATGATCAGCGACTCGCCTTCGACGAAGTTGAAACTGATGTTGAGGTTGTGCGGGACACGGTGCTCCATGTCGCCGTTCACGTACGTTTCCTCGATTTGCGACAGGCCGCGCAGCAGCTTGTCGCGCAGCATGCGGACGCGCTCGTTCTCGGTCGCCATTTCTTCGCGCGCGATGCGGAACGCTTCGCCCATGCCGACGATCTGGTGCGTCGCCAGCGTGCCCGAACGCATCCCGCGCTCATGGCCGCCGCCGTGCATCTGCGCCTCGATGCGCACGCGCGGCTTGCGGCGCACATACAGCGCGCCGATGCCCTTCGGGCCGTAGGTCTTGTGCGCCGAGAACGACATCAGGTCGACCTTCAGCTTCGCGAGGTCGATCACGACCTTGCCGGTCGACTGCGCGGCGTCGACGTGGAAGATGATGCCCTTCTCGCGGCAGATTTCACCGATCGTCTCGATGTCCTGGATCACGCCGATCTCGTTGTTCACGTGCATCACCGACACGAGGATCGTGTCGGGGCGCAGCGCGGCCTTGAACACGTCGAGGTCGATCAGACCGTCATCCCTCACGTCGAGGTAGGTGACTTCGAAACCGTCGCGCTCAAGCTCGCGGCACGTATCGAGCACGGCCTTGTGCTCGGTCTTCACCGTGATGATGTGCTTGCCCTTGCCCTTGTAGAAGTTCGCGGCACCCTTGATCGCGAGGTTGTCCGATTCCGTTGCGCCGGACGTCCAGATGATCTCGCGCGGATCCGCGTTCACAAGTGCGGCCACCTGCTCGCGCGCTTCCTCGACCGCACGCTCCGCGTCCCAGCCATAAGCGTGGCTGCGCGACGCCGGGTTGCCGAACTGCTCGCGCAGGTACGGCACCATCTTGTCGACCACGCGCGGATCGACGGGCGTCGTCGCGCTGTAATCCATATAGATGGGCAGGTGGAGAGTCTCTTGGGTCATCTGTCGCTCCGGATATTCTGTGCAGGGACTATGTGCGTTATGGGGTATGGCGGGCGCCTTCGCGCTCACGAACTCGCGATGTTGAACACCGAATTGGGGCCGAGCGGCATCGTACGCACGGGCTCGGCCGGCGCGGCGACGGGCTCCGGCGTGCGCCGGTCGCGCAGCACCGCGGGCGCGCCCTCGCGTGCGCGCTGCTGATCGACGAGATCCTGCAGCGACACGGAATCGAGGTATTCGACCATCTTCTGGTTCAGGGTCGACCACAGCTCGTGCGTCATGCAATGGCCGTCGGGCTGCTTCGAGCCGTCGCACGTGCCCTTGCCGCCGCACTGCGTGGCGTCGAGCGGCTCATCGACCGCGATGATGATGTCGGCAACGGTGACGTCCTGCGCGCGACGCGCGAGGTTGTAGCCGCCGCCCGGGCCGCGCACGGATTCGACGATTTCATGCCTGCGCAGCTTGCCGAACAGCTGTTCGAGATACGAGAGCGAAATCCGCTGGCGCTGGCTGATGCCTGCAAGCGTCACCGGGCCCTGCTCCTGGCGCAGTGCCAAGTCAATCATCGCCGTGACGGCGAAACGGCCTTTGGTGGTGAGTCTCATGGTGTCTAGGGGACTGCAATCTTGACGATTTTGGTCAAGTATAAATATTTGACGAATTTAGTCAAGTATCCATGCCTTCGAAAGGGTATTCGCAAATCGCTGAATCCCGTGCGATCAGCGCTCCGTGCGGACCCGAAGCGTCTCCAGCAGGCCCGCGCACGCGCGTTCGACCTGATCGAGCACCTGCTCGAAGCCCTGTGCGCCGCCGAAATAGGGATCGGACACTTCGGTTTCGGTCGCGCCCGGCGCGAATTCCATCAGCAGGCGCACCTTGTCGCGATGCTGCGCCGGGCAGCGGCGGTGCAGTTCCGCGAGATTCGCTTCGTCCATCGCGAGCAGCAGGTCGAAACGCTCGAAATCCGCCGCACTCACCTGCCGCGCGCGCAGCGCCGACAGGTCGTAGCCGCGGCTGCGCGCGGCAGCCTGCGCACGCGTATCGGGCGGCTCGCCCACATGCCAGTCGCCGGTGCCGGCCGAATCGATCGCGATCCGGTCCGCCAGCGCGGCAGCGTCGACCTGATGGCGCATCACGCCTTCCGCGGTGGGCGAACGGCAGATGTTGCCGAGACAGACGAAACAGATCGCAACGCGAGTCATCGCACTATCGGAAAACCGCGGCGGACCGCGTGGGAGAAGAACGCGCCATTATACAAAGGCGCCCGAAATCGCGCCGCCGCGCAAAGCGACGGCGCCGTGCATTACAGCGCCTTCGGCACGGCGAGCACGACGTCGCCGGATGCCGCCGGCAGCGGCTTCGCCGCGTCGTCGACCAGCCCGAACGACACCGCGCGCGCCAGTTCGGCAGACGCCTGGTGAACCGCGAGCGGGCCGCGCGCCGGCGCATCGGCCATCGCATGCAGATAGGCAGCCGCGGCCAGCGGGACGACGATTGCCAGCGGCCAGTACATCGATATTGTCTTTTTCATGATGCGGACCTCCTTGACCTCGTTCCCCGAAACCCGATTCCGGGGACTACAGACAGGATTCTATAGACCGCATCTATCGAGATAAATATGCAAATAGCGAACGCACTGTTGTCGCCGGATGAACAGTGCTCAGCCGAGATGGCTCTGCGATGCCGCGTACAGTTCGCGGAACGTGCGCCCGGTCGGCGTCGGCATGTCGCGCGTGTCCATCCAGCCGCCCATCATCGGCAGGCGCCGCAGCGTGCCGCCGTTGCCGCCCAGCCGCTCGAGGACGCGCACCGCGAGCTTGGTCGTCAGCGCGTACAGCGTCGGCCGCCGCGCGACGAAGCCCCACGCGGCGAGCGCAGCCCGCTCGCGCCACGGCCGCAGGTGCCGCTCGACCTGCTTCTCGCGCAGCGTGCGCAACAGGTGCGACAACGGAATCCCGACGGGGCACACGCTGTCGCATTCGCCGCACAGCGTCGCGGCCTGCGGCAGGTCGAGCGTGCGCTCGAGCCCGACGTAGCTCGGCGTCAGCACCGCCCCCATCGGCCCCGGGTAGACCCAGCCGTACGCATGGCCGCCGACCTTCTGGTAAACCGGGCAGTGGTTCATGCACGCGCCGCAGCGGATGCAGCGCAGCATCTCCTGGAACTCGCCGCCGATCAGGCCCGTGCGGCCGCCATCGACGAGCACCACGTAGTTGTGCTCGGGGCCGTCCTCGTCGCCCGGCCCGCGCGGCCCGGTCAGCAGCGAGAAATAGTTCGACGTCTTCTGCCCCGTTGCCGAGCGCGGCAACAGGCGCATCGCGGTCGCCAGATCCTCGAGCGTCGGCAGCACCTTCTCGATGCCCGTCACCGCGACATGCACGCGCGGCATCACCGTGCACATCCCCTCGTTCCCTTCGTTCGTCACGATCGCGACCGAACCCGTCTCGGCAATCACGAAGTTGCCGCCCGTCACGCCCATGTCGGCCGACATGAAATGCGGGCGCAGCACCTCGCGCGCCTCGCGCGTCATGTCCGGAATCTCGGTGAGCCGCGCGCGATGGTGCGTGCGCGCGAACAGGTCGGCGATCTCGTCCTTGTCTTTGTGCACGACGGGCGCAATGATGTGGCTCGGCGGCTCGTTGTCGTTGATCTGCAGGATGTATTCGCCGAGATCCGTCTCGACCGACTGCACGCCCATCTCCGCGAGCACCGCGTTCAGACGCATCTCCTCGGACACCATCGACTTGGTCTTGATGACCTTCTTCACGTCGTGCCGGCGCGCGATGTCGGCCACGAGCCGCGCGGCATCCGCGGTCGTTTCGGCAAACAGTACCGTCGTGCCGCGCCGCGTCGCCTCGCGCTCGAATGCGTCGAGCCACACGTCGAGGTTCTCCAGCGCGCGGTTGCGGCGCGCCTTGAGCGCGGCGCGCGTGGCCGGGAAGTCGATCGCGGTCATCGCGTCGGCGCGCGCGGACACGAACTTCGTCGACAGCTTCTTCAGGTTCTGCTGCAGGCGCTGGTCGGCCAGCTTCTGGCCGGCGCGCGCCTTGAAATGCATCGATTGGACTTGCATCGCGGTATCGGGGGAAAAATGAGCGGAACCGGGCGTCAGACGTCGCCCGCCAGCACTTGCGCGACGTGCAGCACGCGCGTGTCGCGGTCGCCGGTGCGGCGCAACCGCCCTTCGATGTTCAGCATGCAGCCGAGATCGCCGAGCACGACTGCGCCCGCGCCCGATGCGCGCACGTTCGCGCATTTCTCGTCCGCGATGGCCGCCGAAATATCGCCGTACTTGACCGCGAACGTGCCGCCGAAGCCGCAGCAGTGCTCGCAGTCCTTCATCTCGGTGACCGCGATGCCGCGCTGCGCGAGCAGCGCGCGCGGCTGCGCCTTCACGCCGAGTTCGCGCAGGCCCGAGCACGAGTCGTGATAGGTAACGGGCCCGGTGAATTCACCGGGCTCGAGCGAGACCTTGGCGACGTTCGCAAGGAAATCGGTCAGTTCGTAGACTTTCTGCTGAAACCGCGCGTAGCGCCCCATCAGTTCGGGGTCGTCGCGGAACAGGTCGCCGTAGTGGGTGCGGATCATCCCGCCGCACGAACCCGACGGCGCGACCACGTAATCGAACTGCTCGAACTCGCGCAGCGTCTTTTCCGCGAGATCGCGCGCCAGCGCGCGCTCGCCGGAGTTGTAGGCCGGCTGGCCGCAGCAAGTTTGCGCGGGCGGCACGATCACCTCGTAGCCGGCGTCGCGAATCAGCTTGAGCGCCGAGAAACCGATTTCGGGGCGCATCAGATCGACCAGGCAGGTCACGAACAAACCGACTCGCATACGTGCTCCTTCGAGAAAACGGCTCTCATTATCCGCCGTTTGGCCGGCAAGACCAACGCGGGCTTGCGCGCAAGCCCGCGCGGCGCGAAGCGAGGACTTCCTCGAACGGCGTTCGCTTTTTTCACAATACGAGATACAATCGGCCCAACCCCGCCTGACGCGTCAACCGATTCCTCCCCGACATGAGCCAACCCACCCCGGATTCAAAAACGTCGATCCAGGTGATCGAACGCATGATGCGGCTGCTGGACGCGCTCGCCGCGCACAGCGACCCCGTCAGCCTGAAGGAGCTTGCGCAGCGGACGGAGCTGCATCCGTCGACCGCACACCGCATCCTCAACGACATGGTGACCTGCCGTCTCGTCGACCGCTCCGACCCCGGCACGTACCGCCTCGGCATGCGGCTGCTCGAGCTCGGCAACCTCGTGAAGGCGCGCCTGTCGGTGCGCGACGCGGCGCTGATGCCGATGCGCGAGCTGCACCGTCTCACCGGGCAGACCGTGAACCTGTCGGTGCGCCAGGGCGACGAGATCGTCTATATCGAGCGCGCATATTCGGAGCGTTCGGGGATGCAGGTCGTCCGCGCCATCGGCGGCCGCGCGCCGCTGCACCTCACGTCGGTCGGCAAGCTATTCCTCGCGGCCGACGAAACGTCGCGCGTGCGCGCCTATGCGACGCGCACGGGGCTGTCCGGCCATACGCAGAACAGCATCACCGACATCGCGAAGCTCGAGCGCGAGCTGACGATTGTCCGCCAGCAATCGTGCGCACGCGACAACGAGGAGCTGGAGCTCGGCGTGCGCTGTATCGCGGCCGGCATCTACGACGATTCGGGCAAGCTCGTCGCGGGCCTGTCGCTGTCGGCGCCGGCCGATCGCCTGCAGGACGCGTGGCTCGGCCAGTTGAGCCGCACGGCGCTCACCATCTCGGAATCGCTCGGCTACCGGCCGGCGCCCGCGAAGGATGCGGACGGGCTGCAGCGGCAGGCATAAGCCGCCTTCACCGGCCTCGGTTCTCCCGAACGAAAAAACCCCGCGATTGCGGGGTTTTTTCTTGCAGCCAGTCGGCGCGGCGGCGGACCGCCACAGACGATCAGGTGCCGCCGTTCGGCGTGTTGGCTGCCGTCAGGCGCTCGCCGCCGCCGGCATCGAGCCAGTTGCGCAGGCGTGCCGCGTCGGCGAAGCGCGAATACTTGCCGAACGAATCGAGCAGCACCATCACCATCGGCCGGCCGTGGATCGTCGCCTGCATCACGAGGCACTCGCCCGCTTCGTTGATGAAGCCCGTTTTCTGCAGGCCGATGTCCCACGAGCCGTTGCCGCGGATCAGCGCGTTCGTGCTGTTGTAGACCAGATTGCGCTTGCCCGTGTACACCTCGTAGGTGCGATCGGTCGAGAACTGACGAATCATCGGGTACTGGTACGCGGCATTGACCATCTTCACGAGGTCGCGCGCGCTCGACACGTTCGAGCTCGACAGGCCCGTCGAATTCTCGAAGTGCGTGTCGGTCATGCCGAGCGCCTTCGCCTTCGCGTTCATCGCGGCGACGAACGCCGGACGGCCGCCCGGGTAGTAACGCGACAGCGCGGCGGCCGCGCGGTTTTCCGACGCCATCAGCGCGATATGCAGCATGTCCTCGCGCGACAGCACCGAACCGACCGACAGGCGCGAGCCCGTGCCCTTCTCGTAGTCGCGGTCTTCGTCGGTGACTTCGATCTGGTCGGCCATCGGCGACTTCGAGTCGAGCACGACCATCGCCGTCATCAGCTTCGAGATCGACGCGATCGGCACGACGGCGTGCGAATTCTTGTCGAACAGCGGCTCGCCGGAATTCTGGTCGACGACGTACGCGACGCTCGAGCGCAGCGCAAGCGCGTCCGGCGTGTCGTGCAGGCCGAACGCCTGGCCGACGGTCGGACGACGCGGCTGGAACGCGACCTGGCGCACTGCGCCGCGGTGGCCGCCGTGCACGCCCGCCGCGAGCGTCATGCGCTTGCGCGACGCTTTCGCGCGCGGCGCATCGGCCGCGGCGACCCTGGCGGATTGGCTGGATGCTGCCTTGACCGACTTCTTCGCGGACGAAGCAGGAGCGACGGCCTTTTTCTTGGCGGCTTGTTGGGTCTTCGCAGTGGCGGCAAAGGCGTCAGCGGGCGCGACGGACGCGGCGGTCGCCAGCAAGGCGACGGCGACCGACACAGCCGCGCCGAGCGTCATGCTCTGCAACAATCTGCGCGGTGAAAACGATTCGGCTTTCATTGGGGTCTGGACAAAGCGGGCGGGAGGTTTCCGCAAGTGTAGTTAAAGCTTAAAAAAAGAGCAATATTAGGCACTTACCGATCGTCGTTAAACCGGAATGTAAGGGTCAGCCAACCTCAGACCAATCGACCCTCCCGCCCCCATCGAAAAAAATCATGGGAAGCACTGCCCGACAGCGCCCGTCTCCCGATTACCACACGGTTAATTGAGATAACGTCACTTTCGGGGCAATTTAAAGCGGGGAAACTACGTATCCGGCGCTCGGCGTGCCTGCAGCGCCTCTTGACCATGGCGAAGGCACGTCGCCACGGCATGCGCATCGAAACGGCGCGTTTTCGACAGGAACGGAAGGATAACGTTCCACGAGCCTGTCAGGTTTACCTGTGCATGCTCATGGTGCGCCGCGCCTGCCCCTCGCCCGTGCGCACCATTTGGGATCGAGCGTGAAACCGATTCCGAACGGCCATGATAACTCATTGTTTTATCGATAATTTGTCACGATTGTGCAACGCACAAAAAATACTTGACATCCGTTTTCTCTGCCCTAAAATATGTTTCATTGCTGCGTTGCACAAAGCACGCGCATCCGAGTTTCCCCATCGTAGTGCCCCTTACCCTGCGATCGACGCGATCGCTTTTCAGGAGCTTGACATGTCCTTGCTGACCCCCGAGCAAATCGCCGCCGCACAGAAAGCCAACCTCGAAAGCCTGTTCGGTCTGACGACCAAGGCGTTCGAAGGCGTCGAAAAGCTGATCGAATTGAACCTGCAGGTCGTGAAGTCGACGCTGGTCGAGAGCCAGGAAAACGCACAGCGTCTGCTGTCGGTGAAGGACGCTCAGGAACTGATCGCGCTGCAAGCGAGCCTGTCGCAGCCGGTCGCGGAAAAGGTGCTGTCGTACGGCCGTCACCTGTACGAAATCGCATCGTCGACGCAAGCCGAATTCACGAAGGTTGCCGAAGCGCAATTCGAAGAGCAGAACAAGAAGGTCCAGGCACTCGTCGACAACGTCGCGAAGAACGCTCCGGCCGGTTCGGAAACGGCTGTCGCCGCGCTGAAGTCGGCACTGAACGCTGCGAACACCACGTACGAAACGGTTCAGAAGGCAACGAAGCAAGCCGTCGAGATCGCTGAAACGAACTTCAACGCTGCTGCTGCCGTCGCAACGAAGGCTGCCACCGCCGCCGCTGCGCGTCGTTCGAGCAAGCCGGCCGCGTAAACGCCCCCTGCTCCTGAAAGAGCCGCGCCCAGCGCGGCTTTTTCGTTTCCGGCGCCGGAAACGGCGCGAACCGGCAGCCGTTCGCTACGCTCGAACGGCCGTTCGAGCGCCGCGCCGGCCGCGAGCAAAAGAAAACGCCGCCGCCTGGATTGCCCGGGCGGCGGCGTTTTTTCATGGCCGGTACAGGACCGGCCGTGCCGGTCGCGTTACTTCTTGCGTTGCGGCGGCAGGTCCGTACAGACACCTTCGTACAGTTCGGCGGCCATGCCGACCGACTCGCCGAGCGTCGGGTGCGGATGGATCGTCTTGCCGATGTCTTCCGCGTCCGCGCCCATCTCGACGGCGAGGCACACTTCGCTGATCAGGTCGCCCGCGTTCAGCCCGACGATGCCGCCGCCGATCACGCGATGGGTTTCCTCGTCGAAGATCAGTTTCGTGAAACCTTCGTCGCGGCCGTTCGCGATCGCACGGCCCGAAGCGGCCCACGGGAACACCGCCTTGCCGTACTTGATGCCTTCGGCCTTGCACTGGTCTTCCGTCTTGCCGGCCCACGCCACTTCCGGATCGGTGTACGCCACCGACGGGATCTGCAGTGCGTCGAAGTACGCCTTCTCGCCGTGCGCGGCTTCCGCTGCGACGTGGCCTTCATGCACGGCCTTGTGCGCGAGCATCGGCTGGCCGACGACATCGCCGATCGCGAAGATGTGCGGGACGTTCGTGCGCATCTGCTTGTCGACGTCGATGAAGCCGCGATCCGTGACGGCGACGCCGGCCTTGTCGGCGCCGATCTTCTTGCCGTTCGGGCTGCGGCCCACCGCGACGAGCACGAGGTCGTAGCGCTGCGCTTCCGCCGGCGCCTTCTCGCCCTCGAACTTCACGTAGATGCCGTCTTCCTTCGCTTCCGCGCCGACTGTCTTGGTCTTCAGCATCACGTTGCCGAAGCGCTTCGCGTTGTACTTTTCCCAGACCTTCACGAGATCGCGGTCCGCGCCCATCATCAGGCCGTCCATCATTTCGACGACGTCGATCTCGGCACCGAGCGTTGCGTACACCGTCGCCATTTCGAGGCCGATGATGCCGCCGCCGATCACGAGCATGCGCTTCGGCAGCTGGCGCAGTTCGAGCGCGCCCGTCGAATCGACGACCCGCGGGTCTTCCGGCATGAACGGCAGCTTCACGGCCTGAGAGCCCGCGGCGATGATCGCCTGCTTGAACTTGACGACCTTCTTGCCGTTTTCGCCCTGCACTTCCATGTGATACGGATCAACGAACGCGCCGACGCCCGTGACGACTTCGACCTTGCGCGCCTTCGCCATGCCTGAGAGGCCCGTCGTCAGCTTCTTGACGACGCCGCCCTTGAAGTCGCGCAGCTTGTCGAGATCGACCTGCGGCTTGCCGAACGTGATGCCGTGCGACGCGAGCGCCTCGGCTTCGTCGATGACGAGCGCCGTGTGCAGCAGCGCCTTCGACGGGATGCAGCCCACGTTCAGGCACACGCCGCCGAGCGTCGGGTAGCGTTCGACGAGCACCGTCTTCATGCCGAGATCGGCTGCGCGGAACGCGGCCGAGTAGCCGCCGGGGCCGGCGCCGAGCACGAGCATGTCGCATTCGATGTCGACTGCGCCGGCGTAGCTGCCGGCTTGCGGCGCGGGCGCGGCTGCGGCCGGTGCCGGAGCAGCCGCTGCGGGCTTGGCCGGTTCGGGTGCTTTCGCGGGTACGGCGGCGGCGGCCGTTGCTTCGACGATGGCGATGACGGTGCCTTGCGAGACTTTCTCGCCGGCCTTGACCTTGACTTCCTTGACGGTGCCGGCGACGTCGCTGGGCACTTCCATGGAGGCTTTGTCCGATTCGAGCGTGATGAGCGTCTGCTCTTTTTCGATCACGTCGCCCGGCTGCACGTTGACTTCGATGACATCGACGCCGCTGAAATCGCCGATATCCGGAACCTTGACTTCGATGAGACTCATTACTGTCCCCTTCTTGATTAGCTGCAGACAGAGGGGGGAGAAACTCGCGAGCGAACTACGGCCTGACAAAAGAACGGCGACTTGGGGCAGAACCACCTTTGCCGTCCGCCCAAGGACGCGCCTTTCTTTTGGTTACTTTTCTTTGGAAGACAAAGAAAAGTGACCGCCGCCCCGCGCAGGGGCGACGCTAGCAGACCGTCAGGAAAACCAGTTCAACGACGAAGCGTGGATAACCAACATAAACCCCACGCCCCCGCGAGCCCCTCCCCGCTCATCAAAGAACGATGCGCCGGAAATCGCCGAGCAACGCGCCGAGATACGCATTGAACCGCGCGGCTTCCGCGCCATCGATCACGCGATGGTCATACGACAGCGACAGCGGCAGCATGAGACGCGGCACGAACTGCTTGCCGTCCCACACCGGCTTCATCTGCCCGCGCGACAACCCGAGGATCGCCACTTCCGGCGCGTTGATGATCGGCGTGAAGTTCGTCCCGCCGATCCCGCCGAGCGACGAGATCGAGAAGCAGCCGCCCTGCATCTGGTCCGGCTTCAGCTTGCCGTCGCGCGCGGCCTTCGACAGGTCGCTCATTTCCTTCGCGATATCGACGAGACCCTTCTTGTCCGCATCGCGGATCACCGGCACGACGAGGCCGTTCGGCGTATCGGCGGCGAAACCGACGTGGAAGTACTGCTTGAACACGAGGTTGTCGCCGTCGAGGCTCGCGTTGAAGGTCGGGAATTTCTTCAGCGCGGCAACGACCGCCTTGATCACGAACGCGAGCATCGTGAACTTCACGCCCGCCTTCTCGTGCTCCTTGTTCAACTGGACGCGCAGCGCCTCGAGATCGGTGATGTCCGCTTCGTCGTTGTTCGTGACGTGCGGGATCATCACCCAGTTGCGATGCAGGTTCGCGCCCGAGATCTTCTTGATGCGCGACAGCGGCTTCGCCTCGAACGGGCCGAACTTCGAGAAGTCGACCTTCGGCCAGGGCAGCAGGTTCAGCTCGCCGCCGCCTGCCGGTGCGGCCGCTGCCGCGCCCGGCGCTGCGCGCTGGCCCGTCATCACGCCCTTCACGAAGCCCGTGACGTCGTCCTTCGTGATGCGGCCCTTCGGCCCCGAACCTTGCACGCGTGCGACTTCGACGCCGAGTTCGCGCGCGAACTTGCGCACCGACGGCGAAGCATGGCTGGCGCGGTATTCGCCCGACGGCGCTGCGGCCGCAGCCGGTGCCGGTGCCGGCGCAGCCTTCGCGGGTGCGGCGGCGGGCGCCGGAGCCGATGCAGCAGCGGCCGGAGCCGGTGCGCTCGCCTGCGGAGCGGCAGCCGGTGCGCCTGCGGCTTCGAGCAGCACGATCAGCGTGCCTTCCGACACCGAATCGCCGACCTTCACCTTGATGTCCTTCACGACGCCCGCAGCCGGGCTCGGCACGTCCATCGTCGCCTTGTCCGATTCGAGCGTGACGAGCGACTGCTCCTTCTCGACCGTGTCGCCGACCTTCACGCCGATCTCGATCACCGGGACGTCCTTGTAGTCGCCGATGTCGGGCACCTTCACTTCGAGCGTGCCGCCGGCCGCTGCCGGTGCGGCAGCCGGTGCTGCTGCGGCCGGTGCCGGCGCTGCCGCCGGAGCCGGGGCTGCAGCCGGCGCAGCCGCGCCGTTCGGCTGTGCGGCCGCGCCGCCTTCGAGCAGGATGATCAGCGTGCCTTCCGACACCGAGTCACCCACCTTCACCTTCACTTCCTTGACCGTGCCCGCCGCGGGGCTCGGGACGTCCATCGTCGCCTTGTCGGACTCGAGCGTGACGAGCGACTGCTCGGGCTCGACCGTGTCGCCCGCCTTCACGAGCACTTCGATGACGGGCACGTCCTTGTAATCGCCGATATCCGGCACCTTCACTTCGATCGCTTGACTCATCTGTATCTGTCTCCATGGCCGCGCGCGCTCCTCGCGGAAGCGACGCGCGACATCACACGGCGTGTGCGTTAAACGGTCATCGGGTTGGGCTTGGACGGATCGAGGTTGTACTTGGCGATCGCGTCCGCGACCACCTTGCGCTCGATCGTGCCTTCGTCGGCCAGCGCGTTGAGCGCAGCGACGGTGACCCAGTGACGGTCGACCTCGAAGAAGTGACGCAGCTTCTCGCGGGTATCCGAGCGGCCGAAGCCGTCCGTGCCCAGCACGACGAAGCGGCGATCGATCTGGCCGCGAATCTGGTCGACCAGCGCGCGGACGTAGTCGGTCGATGCGATGACCGGGCCCTGCGTGTCCTTCAGGCACTTCTGCACGTGCGACAGGCGACGCTCCTCGGTCGGATGGAGCAGGTTCCAGCGCTCGACCTGGTGACCTTCGCGCGCGAGCTCGGTGAAGCTCGGCACGCTCCACAGGTCGGCGGCGACGCCCCAGTCGTTCTTCAGCAGGTCGGCGGCGGCGATCACTTCGTTGAAGATCGTGCCCGCGCCGAGCAGCTGGACGCGCGGCGCCTTCTTGTCGGCGTCGGCCTTCCTGAACGCGTACATGCCCTTGATGATGTCGGCCGCCACGTGCTCGCCCTGCGGAATCGCCGGGTGCTCGTAGTTCTCGTTCATCACCGTGATGTAGTAGTACACGTCTTCCTGGTCCTGCACCATGCGGCGCAGGCCGTCCTGGATGATCACGGCCAGTTCGTAGCCGAAGGTCGGGTCGTAGCTCACGCAGTTCGGCACCGATGCCGCCCACAGGAGCGAGTGGCCGTCTTCGTGCTGCAGGCCTTCGCCGTTCAGCGTCGTGCGGCCCGCGGTACCGCCGAGCAGGAAGCCGCGCGAGCGCATGTCGCCCGCGGCCCACGCGAGATCGCCGATCCGCTGGAAGCCGAACATCGAGTAGAAGATGTAGAACGGCACCATGATCTCGCCGTGCGTCGAGTACGACGTCGCCGCCGCGATCCAGTCGCACATGCCGCCCGCTTCGTTGATGCCTTCCTGCAGGATCTGGCCGGTTTGCGATTCCTTGTAGAACATCAGCTGGTCGGAATCTTCCGGCACGTACTTCTGGCCTTCCTGGTTCCAGATGCCGATCTGGCGGAACAGGCCTTCCATGCCGAACGTGCGCGACTCGTCCGGGACGATCGGCACGACGCGCTTGCCGAGCGCCTTGTCCTTCAGCAGGATGTTCAGGATCCGCACGAACGCCATCGTCGTCGAGATCTCGCGGCCTTCACCCGTGCCCTTCAGCAGCGGCTCGAACGCGTCGAGCGCCGGCACCGGCAGCGACGTCGCCTTCTCGCGGCGGTGCGGCAGGTAGCCGCCGAGGTCCATGCGCTGCTTGCGCATGTATTCGAGCTCCTTCGAGCCTTCCTCGAACTTCAGGTACGGCACGTCGGCGATCTGCTCGTCGCTGATCGGCAGGCGGAACTGGTCACGGAACTTCTTCAGTTGCTCGACCGGCAGTTTCTTCTGCTGGTGCGTGATGTTCATCGCTTGGCCCGACTCGCCCATCCCATAGCCCTTGATGGTCTTCGCGAGGATGACGGTCGGCGCGCCCTTCGTGTTGCTGGCTTCGTGGAACGCCGCATAGATCTTGTGCGGATCGTGGCCGCCGCGGTTCAGCGCCCAGATGTCGTCGTCCGACCAGTCGGCGACCAGCGCCTTCAGCTCAGGCGAGTTGAAGAAGTGCTCGCGGACGAACGCGCCCGATTCCGACTTGTACGTCTGGTATTCGCCGTCGACGACTTCCATCATGCGGCGCATCAGCGCGCCCGTCTTGTCGCGCGCGAACAGCGCATCCCAGCGGCTGCCCCAGATGACCTTGATCACGTTCCAGCCGGCGCCGCGGAATTCCGATTCGAGTTCCTGGATGATCTTGCCGTTGCCGCGCACCGGGCCGTCGAGACGCTGCAGGTTGCAGTTGATCACGAACACGAGGTTGTCGAGCTTCTCGCGGCTTGCCATCCCGATCGCACCGAGCGATTCCGGTTCGTCCGTCTCGCCGTCGCCGAGGAACGCCCACACCTTGCGGCCTTCCGTCGTCGCGATGCCGCGCGCCTGCAGGTACTTCATGAAGCGCGCCTGGTAGATCGCCATGATCGGGCCGAGACCCATCGACACGGTCGGGAACTGCCAGAAGTCCGGCATCAGCCACGGGTGCGGGTACGACGAAATGCCGTTGCCGTCGACTTCCTGGCGGAAGTTGTCGAGCTGCTCTTCCTTCAGGCGGCCGAGCAGGAACGCGCGCGAATACACGCCCGGCGACGAGTGGCCCTGCACGAACACGAGATCGCCGCCGTGCTGGTCGGACGCTGCGTGCCAGAAGTGGTTGTAGCCGACGTCATAGAGCGTCGCGGCCGACGCGAACGATGCGATGTGGCCGCCGACGTTCGTGTCCTTGCCAGCGCGCAGCACCATCGCCAGCGCGTTCCAGCGCGTGTACGAACGGATGCGGTGCTCGATATCCTGGTCGCCCGGAATCTTCGCCTGGGCTTCGACCGGAATCGTGTTGATGTACGGGGTATTCGCGGAGAACGGCAGGTGCTCGCCGTGCATGCGGGCGAACTCGATCTGCTTTTCGATCAGGTAGTGCGCGCGGCCGGTGCCCACGGAGGAGATCACGCCATCGAGCGACTCCAGCCACTCGACGGTTTCTTGCGGGTCGTCGTCATGTTCGGCGGCGACATATTTCATCACTTCGTTCGGTACAGCGGACATTCTCGTCTCCTGGGTCCTGGAATGTGAGGATCGCTCTCGTGCAGACGACGCGACGCGACCGGCTGCGGGCAAGCTCCAGCGGATTGTAATGAGCGTGCGCGGGCCTGCGCAACAAAATTTTCGAATCGTGAGATCTTTTCTCACAATACGGAATATTGCTGCGCCGCACCCATGCTTCGGGGCTCTGCGGCACGTCCCGGCGGCATAAATCCGTTTCCGTTCAACATATCCGGTATGGGTTTTCCATGTATTGCGCTGCGCTACAATCCTGCCATGTTGACCGATCGGCTTTTCGCACGCTCGGCGCGACCGTCGGGCCCGCCGGCGGAGTCGCAGCCGTCCCGTTGGCACCACGGACCGTGGTGGTCCAATTCCTATTTGCTGACGCCGCTGCTGTCGATCCTCGTGTTCCTCGTGGTGATGAGCCTCATCCTGTGGAGCCTCAATCGCCGCGAACAGCAGCAGCAGGAAGACACCCTCTTCCGTAACGTCGCGTGGGCGCAGCAGCAGATCCGCCTGTCGATGACGGGCGCGCAGGAACAGCTCCAGGCGCTGTCGCGCGATCTCGCGTCGGGCCGCCTCGACCAGAACGCGTTCCAGATGGCCGTCGCGGACGTGATGCAGACGCATCCGGAAATCCTCTACCTGAACTGGTACACCTCCCCCGGCGTGCAGCGCTGGCCGGCCGTGCATCCGCCGCTGCTCGGCCAGCGGCTCGCGAAGCCCGGCGACGCGCAGATGCAGGACGCCGTGCGCGGCGCCTACGACGAAGCGCGCAGCACGCGCCGCCAGGCCTATTCGCCGCTGATCTACGACGACTTCGGCAACGGCTTCATCACGCTGCAGACGCCGGTGATGCGCGGCGACCGCGAATATCTCGGCTCGATCGCCGCGGTGTTCTCGGTCGAAGGCATCCTGAAGCACGACATCCCGCAGGAGCTGTCGTCGAAGTACAAGATCTCGATCACCGACTCGAACAACCGCGAGCTGTCGTCCACGTCGACGCGCCCGCGCCTGCCGCGCGACTCGCACTACGACCTGCCGCTCGATCCGCCCGGCCAGGGGCTGACCGTGCGCGTGTACGCGTTCCCGCAACTCACGAACCTGACCAACAACACGCTCGTGTGGCTCGTCGCGGGGCTGTCGTGCTTCGTGCTGTGGAGCCTCTGGAGCCTGTGGAAGCACACGCGCCAGCGCTTCGAGGCGCAGCAGGCGCTGTACGCGGAGGCGTTCTTCCGCCGCGCAATGGAGAACTCGGTGCTGATCGGCATGCGCGTGCTCGACATGCACGGCCGCATCACGCACGTGAACCCCGCGTTCTGCCGGATGACGGGCTGGGACGAAACCGACCTCGTCGGCAAGGTCGCGCCGTTCCCGTACTGGCCGCGCGACGCTTACCCGGAAATGCAGCGCCAGCTCGACATGACGCTGCGCGGCAAGGCGCCGAGCTCGGGGTTCGAGCTGCGCGTGCGGCGCAAGAACGGCACGCTGTTCCATGCGCGCCTGTACGTATCGCCGCTGATCGACAGTTCCGGCCGCCAGACGGGCTGGATGTCGTCGATGACCGACATCACCGAACCGAAGCGCGCGCGCGAGGAACTCGCGGCCGCGCACGAGCGCTTCACGACGGTGCTCGAAAGCCTCGACGCCGCGGTGTCGGTGCTGGCCGCCGACGAGGCCGAGCTGCTGTTCGCGAACCGCTACTACCGCCACCTGTTCGGCATCCGCCCGGACGGCCATCTCGAGCTGTCGGGCGGCGGCTTCGACCGCGCGCAGGCATCGTCCGACTCGATCGACATGGTCGATGCGTTCGCGGGCCTGCCGGCCGCCGCGCTGACGAGCAGCACCGCCGATGCGCAGGAGGTGTACGTCGAGAGCATCCAGAAATGGTTCGAGGTGCGCCGCCAGTACATCCAGTGGGTGGACGGCCACCTCGCGCAGATGCAGATCGCGACCGACATCACGACCCGCAAGAAGGCTCAGGAACTCGCGCACCAGCAGGAGGAGAAGCTGCAGTTCACCAGCCGATTGATGACGATGGGTGAAATGGCGTCGTCGATTGCTCACGAATTGAACCAGCCGCTCGCCGCGATCAACAACTACTGTTCGGGCACGCTCGCGCTGGTCAAGAGCGGCCGCGGCACGCCCGAGACGCTGCAGCCCGCGCTGGAAAAGACCGCGCAGCAGGCGCTGCGGGCGGGGATGATCGTCAAGCGGATCCGCGAATTCGTGAAGCGCAGCGAGCCGAAGCGCCAGCCGGCGCGCGTCGCGGACATCGTCGCCGACGCGGTCGGGCTCGCCGAAATCGAGGCCAGGAAGCGCAGGATCCGGATCGTCACGGAAATCCTCGCAAGAATGCCTATTATTTATGTCGACCCCGTGCTGATCGAGCAGGTGCTGATGAACCTGATGAAGAACGCGGCCGAGGCGATGGCCGACGTGAAGCCGGCGTCGGCGGACGGCGTGATCCGCGTCGTCGCCGACATCGATGCGGGCTTCGTCGACATCCGCGTGATCGACCAGGGTCCGGGCGTCGACGAAGCGACCGCCGAACGCCTGTTCGAACCGTTTTACAGCACCAAGTCCGATGGCATGGGCATGGGGCTGAACATCTGCCGTTCGATCATCGAATCGCATCGGGGGCGTCTGTGGGTGGTCAACAACGTCGAGCCGGATGGCCGCATTTCCGGCGCGACGTTCCACTGCAGCCTGCCCATTGGGGAACCCGCTGATCTCGGCCGAGGGGGGCGCGAGGCATCGGCATCACATACCGTTACGGGAGAACTATGAATAGCCCAGTCACCACCACTCAGGAAACCGTCTTTGTCGTCGACGACGACGAGGCCGTACGGGACTCGCTGCGCTGGCTGCTGGAGGCGAACGGCTATCGCGTGCAATGCTTCTCGAGCGCCGAACAATTCCTCGATGCATACCAGCCTGCGCAGCAGGCCGGCCAGATCGCATGCCTGATCCTCGACGTGCGGATGTCGGGCATGAGCGGCCTCGAACTGCAGGAGCGCCTGATCGCCGACAACGCCGCGCTGCCGATCATCTTCGTCACCGGTCACGGCGACGTGCCGATGGCCGTATCGACGATGAAAAAGGGTGCGATGGACTTTATCGAGAAACCGTTCGACGAAGCCGAGCTGCGCAAGCTCGTCGAGCGGATGCTCGACAAGGCCCGAAGCGAAAGCAAGAGCGTCCAGGAACAGCGTGCCGCGAGCGAACGCCTGTCGAAGCTGACCGCGCGCGAGCAGCAGGTGCTCGAACGGATCATCGCGGGCCGCCTGAACAAGCAGATCGCCGACGACCTCGGCATCAGCATCAAGACGGTCGAAGCGCACCGCGCGAACATCATGGAAAAGCTCAACGTCAACACGGTGGCCGACCTGCTGCGCCTCGCGCTGTCGAAGAAACAGGCCTGAGCGTTCGCCGGCCGCGGCGGCACTGCCCGCCCGGCCCGTAGCCGCCCCGCGCGATGCGGCCCACTCGCGCGGCGGCGGCCTTTCCTCCCGGCGCGCGAGCGCCGCGGTCATGACGCTTCCTGCTGATTCGCTGTCGGACGGCAGCAGGCGAACGGTATAATTGCGTGTTTTGCTGCGGCGCTTCGGTGCCGTACGCACGCATTCCAACTTCCCGGCAGGACCCACCACCATGACAGCCCTCCTCATCGACGGCAACGCCCTTTCGAAGACCTTGCGCGCGCAGGCCGCCGAACGCGCCGCCGCCCTGACCGCACGCGGCCACCAGCCCGGCCTCGCGGTGATCCTCGTCGGCGAGAACCCGGCGAGCGAAGTCTACGTGCGCAACAAGATCAAGGCGTGCGAGGACAACGGTTTCTTCTCGCTGAAGGACGCGTACCCGGCCACGCTGTCGGAAGCCGACCTGCTCGCGCGTATCGACGAACTGAACCGTGACCCGAAGATCCACGGCATCCTCGTGCAGTTGCCGCTGCCCGCGCACATCGACAGCCACAAGGTGATCGAGGCGATCGCGCCGGAGAAGGACGTCGACGGCTTTCACGTCGCGAACGCCGGCGCGCTGATGACCGGCAAGCCGCTGTTCCGCCCGTGCACGCCGTACGGTGTGATGAAGATGTTCGCTGCGCACGACATCGCGCTGCAGGGCGCGAACGCGGTCGTGATCGGCCGCTCGAACATCGTCGGCAAGCCGATGGCGATGCTGCTGCTCGAAGCCGGCGCGACCGTGACGATCTGCCACAGCAAGACGCGCGACCTCGCCGCGCACACGCGGCAGGCCGATATCGTGGTCGCCGCGGTCGGCAAGCGCAACATCCTGACGGCCGACATGGTGAAGCCCGGCGCGACGGTGATCGACGTCGGCATGAACCGCGACGACGCAGGCAAGCTGTGCGGCGACGTCGACTTCGCGGGCGTGAAGGAAGTCGCCGGCCACATCACGCCGGTGCCGGGCGGCGTCGGCCCGATGACCATCACGATGCTGCTGATCAACACGATCGAAGCTGCCGAGCGCGCTGCCGCCGCGGCCGCCTGACCCCCCGCCCGTTCAGCCGGCGCGCGGTTTTCGTGCGCCGGCGTCTCGCCAGCCGCACCGCGCCGGCTGCACCACGCCAGCCGCACGTTGCCCGACGGCTTTCCGCCCCGCATCCGACCCTGCGTCAATCGCGCCGTTAGAAACTAACGATTGGAAAGCGCACGATGCGCCCCAATAATGTCGGTATCGGGCGCCATCGCGCCGTTACCCTTTTCATCCCGGTTCATCCGGCAACAGACAGGGAGTCTTATGTCCGCCAGCGCCAACACCAATCCGCTCCTCGACTTCTCCGACCTGCCCCGCTTCGGCGAAATCCGTCCGGAACACGTGACGCCCGCGCTCGATACGCTGCTCGACGCAGCCAACCGCGCAGTCGACGCCGCGAGCGCGCCCGCGACGCCGTCGACCTGGGCCGCCGTCGTCGAGACGGTCGAGCAGGCGACGGAGCCGCTCGGCCGCGCATGGGGCATCGTCGGTCACCTGAACGCGGTCGCCGACACGCCCGAGCTGCGGGCCGCGTACGGCGAGAACCTGCCGCGCGTGACCGAGTTCTGGTCGAGCGTCGGCCAGAATCTCGCGCTGTACGAGAAATACAAGGCGATCGCCGCGAGTGCCGAATACGCGACGCTGTCCGCCGAGCGCAAGAAGATCCTCGACAATGCACTGCGCGATTTCCGCCTGTCGGGCGCCGAACTGCCCGAAGACCAGAAGCCGCGCTTCGCGGAACTGCAGGAACAGCAGGCCGCGCTGTCGAAGGCGTTCTCCGACCACGTGCTCGACGCGACCAACGCGTACGCGTACTTCGCGCAGGACGACGCCGAACTGGCCGGCCTGCCCGGCGACGCGATCGAGGCCGCCCGCGAAGCCGCGCAGAAGGACGGCAAGGACGGCTGGAAATTCACGCTGCACTTCCCGTCGTACTTCCCGGTGCTGCAGTACGCGGACAACCGCGCGCTGCGCGAGACGCTCTACCGCGCCTATGCGACGCGCGCGTCGGAACTCGGGCCGCAGTACGGCGGCGGCAACGCCGAATGGGACAACACGGCAATCGTCGCCGACGAGCTGAAGCTGCGCCGCGAAGAGGCGCAGATGCTCGGCTACCGCAACTTCGCCGAAGTGTCGCTCGCACCGAAGATGGCCGAATCGCCGCAGCAGGTGATCGCATTCCTCGAGGATCTCGCGACGCGCGCGCGCCCGCACGCGGACAAGGACTGGGACGAACTGCGCGCGTTCGCCGCGAAGGAACTCGGCCTCGCCGAACTCGCGCCGTGGGACGTCGCGTACGCGGCCGAAAAGCTGCGCGAGCAGCGCTATGCGTTCTCGGAAAACGAGGTCAAGCAGTACTTCCCCGAGCCGGCCGTGCTGAAGGGCCTGTTCACCGTCACCGAGACGCTGTTCGGCGTGCGGATCGAGCCGGACGACGCGCCGGTATGGCACAAGGACGTGCGCTTTTTCCGCGTCGAGAACCGCGACGGCTCGCTCGTCGCGCAGTTCTATCTCGACCTGTACGCACGCGAAGGCAAGCGCGGCGGCGCCTGGATGGACGACGCGCGTTCGCGTGCGAAGCGCGGCAGCACCGTGCAGACGCCGGTCGCGTACCTGACCTGCAACTTCTCGGCGCCGGTCGGCGGCAAGCCCGCGTGCTTCACGCACGACGAAGTCATCACGCTGTTCCATGAGTTCGGCCACGGGCTGCATCACATGCTCACGCGCGTCGACGAGCTCGGCGTGTCGGGCATCAACGGCGTCGAATGGGATGCGGTCGAGCTGCCGTCGCAGTTCATGGAGAACTTCTGCTGGGAATGGGACGTGCTGTCGTCGATGTCGTCGCACGTCGACACGGGCGCCACGCTGCCGCGCGAACTGTTCGACAAGATGATCGCCGCGAAGAATTTCCAGAGCGGGCTCGGCACGCTGCGCCAGATTGTGTTCTCGATGTTCGACATGCTGCTGCACGTCGACTTCGACCCGGCTGGCTCGACCGGCGTAACCGCGTTCGCGCGCGAGATCAACGAGCGCTATCACGTGATCCCGCAGGCGGCGTTCTCGCGCTGGCCGAACACGTTCAGCCATATCTTCGCGGGCGGTTATGCAGCCGGCTACTACAGCTACAAGTGGGCCGAGGTGCTGTCGGCCGACGCGTACGCGGCGTTCGAGGAAGCGGCCGCCGCGAGCGGCAGCGTGCTCGACGCGGCGACCGGCACGCGCTATCGCCGCGAAATCCTCGAGGTCGGCGGCAGCCGTCCGGCAATGGATTCGTTCAAGGCGTTCCGCGGCCGCGAGCCGGAAATCGATGCGCTGCTGCGCCACAACGGGATGACCGCGCCCGCGCACTGAGCGCGCCGCGCCGCCCGGCCCTTCGGGCTGCATCGAAAGGCACCGCTTCGGCGGTGCCTTTTTTCATGGTGCGGGCGATTCGTCGTCGAACAGCGAGAACTGCCCGTGACGCTCGGCCGTGTCCTCGTCGATGCGTACGCCGACGCCGAGCAGCCGCACGGCCTGCGCGCGCCGCTGCAGCCCCTTCGCGAGCAGCGTGACGGCCGTATCCGCATTCGTCGCGTCGGCCACGCACTCGACCGTCGTGCGCTGGAAATCGGCGAAGCGGATCTTCACGTACAGCTTGCGGATCGACCTCGCGGCGCCCGCGCGCGCGATTCGCGCGTCGAGCTGCACGACCAGGCGGCGGATTTCCTCCGCGCATTGCTCGAGCGTCGTCAGGTCGGTCACGTAAGTCGTCTCGACGCTGACCGATTTGCGCTCCTGGTCGGCCTGCACGGGCCGCTCGTCGATCCCGCGCGACAGTTCGTACAGCCGCCGCCCGAACGCGCCGAATTCGCGGTGCAGGTCGATCAGCGGCCAGTCGCGCAATTGCGCGCAGGTCTGGATGCCGAGCCGGTCGAGCCGCGTGGCCGTCACCTTGCCGACGCCGTGCAGCTTGCGCACCGGCAGCGCCGCGACGAACGCGTCGATCTCGTGCGGCCGCACGACGAACAGGCCGTCGGGCTTGTTCCAGTCGGACGCGATCTTCGCGATGAACTTGTTCGGCGCGACGCCGGCCGACACGGTCACGCCGACCGTGTCGTGCACGCGCTGGCGGATCTCCCGCGCGATCAGCGTCGCGCTGCCCTGGCACCGCTCGGACCCGCTGACGTCGAGGTACGCCTCGTCGAGCGACAGCGGCTCGACATCCGGCGTGTAGTCGCGATAGATCGCCATGATCTGCCGCGACGCCGCGCGGTACTTGTCCATCGCGGACGGCAGGATCAGCAGGTCCGGGCACTTGCGCATCGCCAGCGCCGACGACATCGCCGAATGCACGCCGTAGCGCCGCGCCTCGTAGTTGCAGGTCGCGATCACGCCGCGCTGGTCCGGCCGGCCGCCGACCGCGAGCGGCCGGTTGCGCAGCGACGGGTCGTCGCGCATCTCGACCGACGCGTAGAAGCAGTCGCAATCGCAATGAATGATCTTGCGCATGCGCGGCAGCGCGTCGCCCGGCGGCGGTGCGTGCGGATCGGCAGGCGGAATGGTGGTCGGGTTCACGGTGCCGATACTGTACAAAAACACAGTGCCGGTTTCAACTGTCGCGTGCAGCCGCGCCCGGCTGCGCCGTACCGGCCCGCTTTGCGCGGATCGTACCGGCCGTGCGCGGGGAGCGGCGCCTATACTCGTCTGCCGCGACACACGAAACGCAAAGGTGACGGATGAAGACGATCGGACTGATCGGCGGAATGAGCTGGGAATCGTCGGCCGAGTACTACCGGATGATCAATCGGCACTCGAAGGCGCTGCATGGCGGACACCACAACGCGAAGAGCGTGCTGGTGACGGTCGATTTCGCGGAGATCGAAGCGCTGCAGCGCACGCACGACTGGGCCGCGCTCGGCGAACGGATGGCCGACGCCGCGCGGCAGCTCGAAGCGGCCGGCGCCGATCTCGTCGTGCTGACGACCAATACGATGCACCGCGTGCACGACGCGATCGAAGCCGCGGTGACGCTGCCGTTCCTGCACATCGCCGATCCGACAGGCACCGCGCTGCGCGACGCGGGCGTCGAGCGCGTCGCGCTGCTCGGCACGCGCTACACGATGGAGTTGCCGTTCTATGCGGAACGGCTGCGCGGGAAGTTCGGGATGGACGTGCTCGTGCCCGACGAACGCGGGCGCGACGACGTGCACCGGATCATCTACGACGAGCTGTGTCACGGCGTCATCTCGCCCGAATCGCATGCGACGTACGTGACGATCATCGAAGGACTGGCGAAGCGCGGCGCGCAGGCCGTGATCCTCGGCTGTACGGAAATCACGCTGCTGATCGGCGCGGACGACTCGCCGCTGCCGGTATTCGACACGACCGCGCTGCATGCGAAGGCGGCTGTGGAGTGGGCTGCACGATAGCGGCACGACACGCAACGACGCGCGCGCAGAAAACAAAAAACCCGGCACGAGGCCGGGTTCCTGTCGACGAAGCGCGCATCGGTCACTTGCGCTGCACATCGTCTGGTGTGCTTGGTTGCGGGGGTAGGATTTGAACCTACGACCTTCGGGTTATGAGCCCGACGAGCTGCCAGACTGCTCCACCCCGCGTCAGAGAAATAAATTATAGGGTGAGGGAGTACTTACGTCAACACTTTTGTCACAATTTCTTTCCCCTCCCCGATGGAGCGATGCGTGACACCTTCGCCGCGTCGCGCATCGCGCGCGTTCGCGCCGCGTGCTCGCGGTAAGATGGCGGCCGTCGCATTCACCCCGCACGCCCATTCCCGTTCATGAAAATCGCCACCTGGAACGTCAACTCGCTCAACGTCCGCAAGCAGCACGTACTCGACTGGCTCGCGCAAAGCGGCACCGATGTGCTGTGCCTGCAGGAACTGAAGCTGCCGGACGAGAAATTTCCGCGCGCCGATCTCGAAGCGATCGGCTACCGCAGCTGGTTCACGGGCCAGAGGACCTACAACGGCGTCGCGATCCTCGCGCGCGACACGCTGTCCGTCGACGAATCGGACATCGTGCGCAACATCCCCGGCTTCGACGATCCGCAGCAGCGCGTGGTCGCCGCGACGATCGACGGCGTGCGCATCGTGTCCGCCTATTTTCCGAACGGCCAGGCGCCCGACTCCGACAAGTTCGTCTACAAGATGCAGTGGCTCGACGCACTGCACGCATGGCTGAGCACCGAGCTGCAGCGCCACCCGAAGCTCGCACTGCTCGGCGACTACAACATCGCACCGGAAGACCGCGACGTGCACGATCCCGCGAAATGGGAAGGCCAGAACCTCGTGTCGCCGCAGGAACGCGCGCACTTCGCGAAGCTGATCGAGCTCGGCTTCGTCGATGCGTTCCGCCGCTTCGAACAGCCCGAGAAGACCTTCACGTGGTGGGACTACCGGATGATGGCGTTCCGCCGCAACGCGGGGCTGCGCATCGACCACATCCTGCTGTCGCCGGCGCTCGCCGCAACCTGCGCGTCGTGCGAGGTCGACCGCACGCCGCGCACGTGGGAACAGCCGTCCGACCACACGCCCGTCGTCGCGGTCGTCGGCTGATCGCGCCGTAGCCCGCGCGTTCAGCGCCGCGCGGGCGCCGGCCCGAGATGGGCCCACAGGAACCCGAATTCGGCCGCGTCGGATTCGGCGCGTTCCAGATCGTCGGCGCTGCCGTGGCCGCCGTCGGTGTTCTCCCAGTACCACACCCGTTCGTGACCGAGCGCATGCATGCGCGCGGCCATCTTGCGCGCATGCGCGGGATGCACGCGATCGTCGCGCGTCGACGTCGTCAGCAGCAGCGGCGGATACGCGACGCCTTCGCGCACGCGGTGATACGGCGAATACGCGGCCAGCGCCGCGCCCTCGCGCGGATCGTCCGGGTCGCCGTATTCGTCGAGCCACGCGGCGCCCGCGTGCAGCTTCGGATAACGGCGCATGTCGAGCAGCGGCACGCGGCACAGCACCGCGCCGAACAGCTCCGGCCGCTGCGCCATGCACGCGGCGACCAGCAGCCCGCCGTTGCTGCCGCCCTCGATCCCGAGCTGCGCGGCGGTCGTCACGCCGGTGGCCGCCAGATCCTCGGCCACCGCGATGAAGTCGTCGAACGAACGCTGCCGATGTTCGCGCTGCGCGTCGACGTGCCAGCGCGGCCCGAACTCGCCGCCGCCGCGGATGTGCGCGAACGCCAAAACGCCGCCACGCTCGAGCCACCCGATGCCGAACGCATCGCTATAGCCCGGCAGGTTCGGGATCGCAAAGCCGCCATAACCCGACAGCAGGCACGGCCGCGCGACGCGCGCGGCGCTGCCGGGCGCATCGAGGGCGTCCAGCGCATCGCGCGGCCCGATCAGCGTGTACGGCACCACCGTGCCGTCGCGCGAGCGCGCGCTTGCACGACGCACGACGAGCCCCGCCGCATCGAACTGCACCGGTGGCCGGTCGAGCAGCACGCGGCGCGACGGCGCATCGGCCGCACGATCGGCAAGATCGGCCAGCCAGCATTCGGGCGGATCGAGATAGGTATCGACGTCCACGTAGACCTCGTCGTTCAGCGTCGACTCGACGGGCTCGACGTCGATCTGCGCGTCGCCCGGCCAGTCGAACGGCCGCGCGTCCCACGTCCACGTGCCGTCGTCGGCCTGCCGCGGCTGCCACAGCATCGTGCGGTTGTGCACGTCGTCGAGCCAGCTCGCGATCAGCATCGTGCGCGTGTGCGTCCACGTGCAGGCGGACGTCGACGGTTGCGGCGCGAACAGCGTCGTGAGCTCGCGCGACCCGGCCAGGAACGCCTGCTCGCGGATCGCGAGCAGCGACCCGCCCGCATGGCGCACGCCGCCGCAGTCCCAGTCGAGGCGCGGCTCCAGCACGAGCCAGCCCTCCCAGAACCCGACCTCGACATGCGTCGGCACGTCGTAGCGCGCCCACTC
The DNA here is from genome assembly GCF_049805555.1 of Burkholderia sp. DN3021. NCBI lineage: Bacteria > Pseudomonadati > Pseudomonadota > Betaproteobacteria > Burkholderiales > Burkholderiaceae > Burkholderia > Burkholderia sp. DN3021. The sequence goes on from NZ_JBNCAB010000031.1 coordinate 60,057, forward strand.
GCCCGCCTCCGTCAGCCGGTACGCATGCGCGTCGAAGAAATCGACGCTGCGCCATGCGACGTGGCGGTTGTCGATCGGATCGAACCCCGCGCCCGCGCTGATATCGTCGGGTTCGCCGCGGAATACGACGGGCGCGTCGGCAAGCGGCGTGCCGCGCACCCAGCGCCGCGCTTCATACGGATAGCCGGCCGCGGTCGCATGCGCTGCGCCGCGATCCCAGCTCACGTAAACGGTATCGCGGTCGATCCAGCCGATTGTGTGATGCCCCGGCTCGTCGATCGTGAAACCGCCGGCGACGAAACGGCGCTCGACGAGATCGAATTCGCGCACGACGACCGCGTCGGCGCCGCCCGGCGACAGCGACAGCAGCACGCGATCGCCGTCCGGATACAGGATCGCCTCCTGCTCGAACACCCACGACTCGCCCTCCTCGGCACCGAGCGCGTCGACGTCGAGCAGCGTTTCCCACGCCGGCCGGCCGGCGCGCCAGTCGTCCCAGCGCGTGCGGCGCCACAGCCCCTTCGGATGGAGATCGTCCTGCCACAGGTCATAGGCCCAGTCGCGCCAGCGGGTCGGAATCACCGGGCGTTCGCGCGGCAGATATGCTTTCGCGAGACGCGCCGTGAGCGTGCGAAACGCGTCGTCGTCGCGCAGCGCGGCGCGCGTGCGCGCATTCTGCTCGTCGACCCACGTGCGGGCGCGCTTGCTGTCGAGCGCTTCGAGGAAACGGAACGGGTCGGCCCCGGCGGGCCAGCGGAAGGAATCGGACATTGCGGATCGGCGGATTGGGAAACTGCGTACAAACCGCGATTATGTCCGATCGCGGCATGCGCGACGCCCGCGCATGCCGCGAATCGTACTCAGGGCTCCAGGTGCAGTTCCTGGATCTTGCGCGTGATCGTGTTGCGGCCGATGCCGAGCCGCTCCGCGGCCTCGACCTTGCGGCCGCGCGTGAAGTCGAGCGCCTCGCGGATCACGGCCGCCTCGAAGCGGCGTGCGAGCTCGTCCATCACGTCGGCCGAGTTCTCGCGCAACAGCCGCGCGACTTCGGTGCGCAGGCCATGCTCCCACACCGGATAGCCGGCCGGCGCGCCGCCGCTCGGCGCGGCCGCGACAGGCGCGGACACCACCGGCGCCGCACCGATCATCGGTTGCGCGAGCGCGGCATCGCCGCCGCTGCCGCGCGCATCCGCGCCGTCGCCCGTCGCGAGGACCGGAGCACCGGCCGGCACGAGGTCGGGCGGCAGGTCCTTGATCTCGACCGTCTGCGCGGGCGCCATCACGGTCAGCCAGTTCGCGAGGTTCTCGAGCTGCCGCACGTTGCCGGGAAACGGGAGCGACGTCAGGTATGCCAGCGCATCGTCGGACACGCGCTTCGGCTCGACGCCGAGATCGCGCGCACTCTTCTGCAGGAAGTGGCGCGTGAGCAGTGCAATGTCCTCGCTGCGTTCGCGCAGCGGCGGCAGGCGTAGCCGGATCACGTTGAGCCGGTGGTAAAGATCCTCGCGGAACAGCCCCTGCCGCACGCGCGATTCGAGATTCTGGTGCGTCGCGGCGATCACGCGCACGTTCGCGCGCAGCGGGTTGTGTCCGCCGACCCGATAGAACTGCCCGTCCGACAGCACGCGCAGCAGACGCGTCTGCAGGTCGAACGGCATGTCGCCGATTTCGTCGAGGAACAGCGTGCCGTTCTCGGCCTGCTCGAAGCGGCCCTGCCGCGTCGTCTGCGCGCCGGTGAACGCGCCGCGCTCATGGCCGAACAGCTCGGATTCGAGCAGGTCCTTCGGAATCGCCGCGGTGTTCAGCGCGATGAACGGCCCGTTCGCGCGCGGGCTGTGACGGTGCAGCGCACGCGCGACGAGTTCCTTGCCGGTGCCCGACTCGCCGGTGATCAGCACGGTCGCGGCCGAATGCGACAGGCGGCCGATCGCGCGGAACATGTCCTGCATCGCGGGCGCCTGGCCGAGCATCTCGGGCGCCTCGGCGACGCGCTCGTCCTGCGGCGCGCCGCCGCGCAGGCTTTCCTCGACCGCGCGGCGAATCAGCTCGACCGCCTTGTCGACGTCGAACGGCTTCGCGAGATATTCGAACGCGCCGCCCTGGAACGCCGCGACGGCGCTGTCGAGATCGGAGAACGCCGTCATGATGATGACGGGCAGGCCGGGCAGCCGCTCGTGCATCGCCTGCAGCAGCTCGAGGCCCGAGCCGCCCGGCATCCGGATGTCGGACACGAGCACTTGCGGCGTCTCGTGGTCGAGCGCGGACAGCGCGTCGCGCACGTTCGCGAAGCTCTTCGTCGCGAAGCTGTCCCGGGCGAGTGCCTTTTCAAGCACCCAGCGGATCGATTGGTCGTCGTCTACTATCCAGATCGGCTTCATAGGTCGGTCAGGTATGGGTGAATCCGGTGAATCGTGCTGTCGCCGCTCAATGGTCGAGCGGCAGCAGAATCTGAAATTCGGTACGTCCGGGCCGGCTCTCGACCTCGATCATCCCGTCGTGCTGCTGCACGAACGTCTGCGCGAGCGTGAGGCCGAGGCCGCTGCCGTCGTCGCGCCCGGACACGAGCGGGTAGAAGATCCGGTCGCGGATCTCTTCCGGAATGCCGGGCCCGTTGTCGATCACGTGCAAGTCCAGTGCCAGCTTGTACAGGCGCTTGGCGATCGTGATCTTGCGCGCGATGCGGGTGCGCAGCTCGATCTTCGCGTCGCCCTGCGCGATCCGTTCGCGCAGCGCCTGCGCGGCGTTGCGCACGATGTTGAGCAGCGCCTGGATCAGTTGCTCCTTGTCGCCGCGCAGATCCGGCACGCTCACGTCGTAGTCGCGCTCGATCGTGAGCCCGCGCGGAAATTCCGCGAGCATCACCGCGCGCACGCGTTCGCACACTTCATGAATGTTCACGTCGCCGACGATGTGCGGATGCCGGTGCGGCTCCAGCAACCGGTCGACGAGCGTCTGCAGGCGGTCGGACTCCTTGATGATCACCTGCGTGTATTCGCGCAGCTCGCCGCGCTCGCGCTCGCCGAGCTCGAATTCGAGCAGCTGGGCTGCGCCGCGAATTCCGCCGAGCGGGTTCTTGATCTCGTGCGCGAGGTTGCGGATCAACTGCTTGTTGACCGCGGTCAGGTCGTGAATGCGCTCCTCGCGATCGGTGCGCGACTGCCGCTCGTTCTCGAACAGCTCGACGAGCACGAAATCGGGCGCGGTCTCGAGGAAGCCGACGATCGCGTGCACGTGCAGCGGTTCGCGGCCGGGCCGGTCGAGCACGGTATCGAGGTGCGTCGCGTGAAAGCGCTCCTCGCCGATCGCGGTGATCGTCGACGCGAGTTCGTTCGCGTTCGGAAAAATCTCGCCCCACGGCCGCTGCGCGAGCTGCCTGCGCGAGATGTCGAGCATCGCCTCCGCCGACGGGTTCGCGAATGCGATCCGCAGCGTCTTGCGGTCGAGCACGATCACGACCGTCGGCAGCGCTTCCAGCCCCGCAAGCAGGCCCGAACGCGCAAGCCGCTCGTCGTCCGTCAGCCGCTCGGGCTGCCCCGTCTTCGCCTTGATCAGATTCTTCAGAACCATCTGCGTGCTTGTCGCGCCTCAACGGGCCAGAAAATGAAAATCGTCGGAACAAAAAAGGGACGGCTGGATGCCGCCCCTTTCAGACTCCGCCGTTCCCGCCGCAGGCTGCGCGACGGGAACGAACCGGCGTGACGGCGCTGAATCGAAGCGCCATCGCCGATTACAGCGAGTAGTACATCTCGAACTCGATCGGGTGCGTCGTCATGCGGAACTTCGCCAGCTCCTGCTCCTTCAGCGCGAGGTACGCATCGATCATGCCGTCCGTGAACACGCCGCCGCGCGTCAGGAACTCGCGATCCTTGTCGAGCGCTTCGAGTGCCTGGTCGAGGCCCGCGCAGACGGTCGGGATCTTTGCATCCTCTTCCGGCGGCAGGTCGTACAGGTTCTTGTCCGCTGCTTCGCCCGGATGGATCTTGTTCTGGATCCCGTCGAGGCCGGCCATCATCAGCGCCGTGAAGCACAGGTACGGGTTCGCCATCGGATCCGGGAAGCGCGTTTCGATGCGGCGGCCCTTCGGGTTCGACACGTGCGGAATGCGGATCGATGCCGAACGGTTGCGTGCCGAGTAGGCCAGCTTGACCGGTGCCTCGAAGTGCGGGACCAGACGCTTGTACGAGTTCGTCGTCGGGTTCGTGATCGCGTTCAGCGCACGGGCGTGCTTGATGATGCCGCCGATGTAGAACAGCGCCAGTTCCGACAGGCCGGCGTAGCCGTTGCCCGCGAACAGGTTCTGGCCGTCCTTCCAGAGCGACTGGTGAACGTGCATGCCCGAACCGTTGTCGCCGACGACCGGCTTCGGCATGAACGTCGCCGTCTTGCCGTACGAGTGCGCGACGTTATGGATGATGTACTTCGACCATTGCGTCCAGTCCGCACGCTGCACGAGCGTCGAGAACTTCGTGCCGATTTCGTTCTGGCCCTGGCCCGCCACTTCGTGGTGGTGCACTTCGACCGGGATGCCGAGCTGTTCGAGCAGCAGGCACATTTCCGAACGCATGTCCTGGAACGTGTCGACCGGCGCGACCGGGAAGTAGCCGCCCTTCGTGCCCGGACGGTGACCCGTGTTGCCGCCTTCGAATTCCTTGCCCGACGACCACGGCGCTTCTTCCGAGTTGATCTTCACGAAGCAGCCCGACATGTCCGTGTTCCACTGGACCGAGTCGAAAATGAAGAATTCCGGTTCCGGACCGAAGTAGGCCGTGTCGCCGATGCCCGTGCTCTTCAGGTACGCTTCGCCGCGCTTCGCGAGCGAACGCGGATCGCGCTCGTAGCCCTTGCCGTCGGCCGGCTCGACCACGTCGCAGGTCAGCACGAGGGTCGACTCTTCATAGAACGGGTCGACGAATGCGGCGCTCGGGTCCGGCATGAGCAGCATGTCCGACGCCTCGATGCCCTTCCAGCCCGCGATCGACGAACCGTCGAATGCATGACCGCTTTCGAACTTGTCTTCGTCAAACGCCGAAACCGGCACCGACACGTGCTGTTCCTTGCCGCGCGTATCCGTGAAGCGGAAATCGACAAACTTGACGTCCTCGTCCTTCACGAGCTGCATGACGTCGGCGACGGTTTTACTCATAACCTCTTCTCCTGATTGAACAATTCCGGCGGACTGGGAACCGCCTCGTTTATCGAGCTGATCGGGGTCTTGCTTTGGCGCAGCGCGCCCCGATTCGACCGAATTCTATAAAGCAGCTTCCGTGCCACCCATGCGCAAGACTGGCACGAATCGCGCCGGCGCTCGCCGCGACGGGGCTGCGCTGCGCGATTCCGGGGCCTGGCGCCGCACCGGCCATCAGCCGGAAGCACCGCGATGGTGCAATCGTCGCGATGCGCCGCGCCCGCCGAATCATTCTGGTGCATGCGCGCCATTCTGCACTCTTTTGGTGAACACGTGTGCGGTGCGTCCACCTTGCCGCATACGGCCGTCCGGGCCGCGGCGCCGCGCTAGAATATTTGTTTGACCGATCAGGAGACTCCCACCATGAGTACGCTCGACCAGCTTTACGCGAAGGCCGACGAACGCCGCGCACAAGGCGCGCTCAACTACGCCGGCGCGCTGCTGCCGGTCGAGGCATTCGAACTGCTGCAGCTCGACCCGTCGGCACGCCTCGTCGACGTGCGCACCCGTGCCGAGCTCGACTGGATCGGCCGTCCGCTCGTCGGCGACGGCCAGTACCTGCACCTCGAATGGACGCGCTACCCGGGCGGCGTGCCGAACGCCGAATTCGTCAACGAACTGAAGGCGGCCATCGCGCCCGATACGCCCGTGCTGTTCCTGTGCCGCAGCGCCGCGCGCTCGAAGCTCGCCGCGGTCGCGTCGTCGCAGGCCGGCTTCACGAAGGCGTTCGACCTGCTCGAAGGCTTCGAGGGTGCCAAGGACGCCGAAGGCCACCGCAAGACGGTCGACGGCTGGTGCTTCCGCAAACTGCCGTGGATCGGCGCCTGACGGCGCGCGCGCCCGACCGGTTGCGACAGCCTCATCGTCGAGCCGGGCGATGACATGCCGATGACGGGCCGCGTTGCGCGGCCCGTCGCCTTTTGTACGCGCGTTCCCGGTCAGGCGCGCGACGTGTCGGGCTCGACGACGTCGCCGCCGAGCAGGTGCACGCCTTCGCGCAGCTTCACGAACGCGGCCGCGACCGCTTCCGGCTCCCCTTTCACGCCGAGGTCGATGTGACGGCGCGCGTAGATGCCGCCGCGCTCCGCATCGCCGACGCTCGGCAGGCTGAACACGCGCACGCCCGGGAAGTCGCGCTCGATGCGCTCCATCAGCGGCGTGAGCGTCGATTCCGGCAGCTCGAACACGTACAGCGAGCGCTCCGCGTGCGGCGTCGCGTGATGCAGGTGCGCGTACTTCGTATCGAGCACCCATTCGATCATCGGCCAGGCCATCACCGGGAAGCCCGGCACGAAATGCAGATCGCCGACCGAGAAGCCGGGAATCCGGTTATAGCCGTTCGGGATGATCGTCGCGCCCACCGGAAACACGCCCATGTTGAAGCGGTGCTGGTTCTCCGGCGAGTCGAAGTCGACCGGTTTGGCCGGATCGCCGTGCGTTTCCCGGATCCGCTCCGAGATCAGCACCTTCGCTTCCGGATGCAGTTCGAGCGGCACGCCGAGCGCGGCGGCCGCGCACTGGCGCGTGTGGTCGTCCGGCGTCGCGCCGATCCCGCCCGTCGAGAACACGATGTCGCCCGACGCGATCGCGCGTGCGAGCGTCGCCGTGATGCGCGCCGGATCGTCGCCGACATATTCGGCCCAGTCGAGCGCGAGGCCGCGCGCGCCGAGCAGCTCGACGACCTTCGCCAGATGCTTGTCCTGCCGGCGGCCCGAGAGGATTTCGTCGCCGATGATGATGATGCCGATGCTCATGCCTGCCCCATGTCGATTGCGGTGGCGCGCGCGCTCGCGCGCAGGTCCTCCAGCGCGCGCAGGCAATAGTGCCCGAACCACAGCGCCGAGAAGACGAGGATGAAAGCGTAAACCCAGATCATGGCCGCCGCGACGAACGGGAACAGCACCATCATCCAGACCGACGATACCCACACGAAGGTCGGCACGGTGCCGAGCAGACCGGTCGCGACGCCGATGCCGATCAGCGGCCAGCGATGCTGCCGCACGAGCGCGCGGCGCTCGTCGCGGCTCGCGTGCAGCGCGAGCGCGTCGTAGGTCATCACGCGGTAGGTGAGCCAGCCCCAGATCACCGGCGGCAGCAGCGCGAAGAACGGCGGGATCAGCCACAGCGGAATCGTGACGACGAGCACGACGACGCCGGCCAGCGCCGCCCACAGCGAATTGAACACGCTGCCGAAGAAGGTGCCGCCCCGCTTCGGCTCGAGCGCCGCGAACTGCCGGTTCGACAGGTGCTTGATCACGACCGGCATCGAAATCGTCGCGATCAGCAGCAGCACGGTCAGCACGATCAGCGGAATCGCGAGCGACACGACCACGAACGGCGCGACGACCGCATGCAGTTGCGACATGCCGATCATGTCGAACGCACGATACAGCGCGGCCGTCAGCACGAAGCCGTCGAGCGCGCCGCGCGCGAGGTCCAGCAGCGTCTGCCACGAGAACCACAGCAGGACGCCCCACAGGACGGCGGAGACGAGAAACGGCATCAGGGTGAGCCAGAGCATGCGCGGGTGCAATGCGCTCGCCAATGCCCGGACGAAGGAACGCAGCAAATCGTTCATGCGAGCCTGTATCGACGGAGAAAAACGCGGAAAGGATAAACCACGCGGCCCGCATGCGCCAAAGCGCATGCGGGCCGCGCGGGAGAGCCGCTCAACGGGAGTGTGGCCGGATCAGGCCGACGCCGCGCCGCGCTTCGCGGGGAACAGGCGCCGGAAGATCCGCACGAACGCGAGGCCGTGCTGCGCCCAGAAGCCTTCGCCGTAGGACACGCCGTCGACCTGTTCGCGGATGCCGGTCGGTTCGACCGTGCGGTTCCACGACGCGGTGCCGAACATCATGTCCCACCACGGGAACAGCACGCCGAAGTTGCAGCCGTACTTGGTGCCTTCGTGGCCGTAGCCGACCGCGTGGTGGCGCCGATGGAAGATCGGGCTCACGAGCAGGCGCTCGCCGAGCCGGCCGAACGACAGCCGCGCATTCGTATGCTGGATGCTCTGCATGAAGTTCGTGAACGCGGTCAGCACGACGAACTGCGACGGCGTCACGCCGATCACGAGCGCGATCGCCGCGAAAAAGCACGACTGGATCACGTCGTCGAGCAGGTGGTTGCGGTCGTCGCACCACAGCGACATCTGCCGCTGGCTGTGGTGCACGGCGTGCAGCTCCCACCAGATGCCGAACTTGTGCTGCCAGCGGTGATACCAGTAGCCGGCGAAGTCGAGCACGACGAGATAGATCGCGAATGCGACGATCGGCTGCGACGTCACGCCCGGCCACAGATAGTCGAGGTTGATGTTCGCGACGCCGTGCAGGCGCAGCCATGCCTGGAAGTTGTCGAATACCGGCTGCAGCGCGAAGAAGAAGAACAGCGTGTAGATGCCGAGCTTCGAGATCGCCGTGTAGATCACGTCGACCCGCACGGCGCGGCGGTTCTTCCAGCGTTCGACCGGCAGCAGCGCCTCGAGCGGGCGCAGCAGCGCGAACATCAGCACCATCTGCAGCGCGCCGATGATCACCCAGTACAGCGCGTCGTAGGTGTCCTCGTCATAGTCCATCAGGTTGAACTTGAAGAGGAGCGGCTGCACGACGTCGACGTACAGCCAGGTCTGGATGTCCGACACGAACGCATCGATCAGGTGCAGCATCGTTCGCCCCCGCCCGTTACGCGCCGTTCGCCGCCTTCCACGGCGCGCGGTCGTAGAAGTAGATGCCGTGCGGCGAGCGGCCGACGGCGATCGTCTGCACCAGCTTGCGCGACGCCAGGTCGATGATCCCGACCTTCTTCGCGAAGCGGAACGTTACCCAAAGCGTCTTCTTGTCGGCGGACAGCTCCATGTCGTCCGGGCCCGGCAGCAGGCCGGTGATGTCGCCGACGTTGGTAAGCGTGTTCTCGTCGATGATGCTGATCGTGTTCGCGACCCGGTTCGTCACCGCGACGTGCGTGCCGTCGGCGAGCGAGCGGAAGTTGTGCGCGCCCTTGCCCGTGTAGATCTGCTTGACGACCTTCTGGTTGCGCCAGTCGACCACCGCGACGTAATCCGCGCCGGTCATCCCGACGAGCAGGAATTTGTCGTCCGGCGTCAGCCACAGGCCGGCCGGCACGTTGCCGACCTTCATCTTCCACTTGACCGTCTGGGTCGGCAGGTCGATCGCCGCTATCTCGCCGGACACCTGCAGCGACACGAGCAGCGTCTTGCTGTCCTTGGTGAACGCGAGGTGGCTCGGCATCACCGCGAGCGGCACGCGCTTCACGAGCTTCAGGTTCTGGCCGTCGTAGCCGTAGATGTCGACGCGGTCGAGCCGCAGGCCGGCCGCCGCGAACCACTTGCGGTCGGGCGAGAAGCCGAGCTGGTACGGATCGTCGATCCCTTCGACGGTGCGCTGCAGCTTGCCCGTCTTCGGATCGAGGAACATCAGGCTGTTCGAGATCGAATTCGCGACGATCAGCGACGAATTGTCGGGCGCCGCCATCAGGTGGTGCGGTTCCTTGCCGGTCGGCATCGTGCCGACGACCTCGCGGGTCTGCTGATCGATCAGGGAAAGCGTCGCTTCGGCCGAATTGAGGACGATCACGTTATTCGCGTGCGCGGCGGGCGCCAGTACGGCGGCGGCCAGCGCGAGCGTGCGGCCGAGGGAAAGGAAAGTGGGCATGAAGACTCACGTCGTGGAACAACCGTCATTGTAAAACGCTCAACCGGCCTCGCCGGTTGACCGAAATCGGCGTTGCGCCACTTCGACGCATGCCGCGGCGGCCGGACAGGCCGGCGCGGCATGCGCCGTGCGGGCGGCCGGGGCCGGCCGCCGGTGCGGGCCCGGAGAACCGCTGTTGCGCTAACGCTGCATCGACTCCCAGACCTTGTGCAGACGCTTGACAGAGACCGGCATCGGCGTGCGCAGTTCCTGCGCGAACAGCGAAATTCGCAGTTCCTCGAGCAGCCAGCGGAATTCCGCGAGCCGCGGATCGGCGACGCCGCCGCGCTGCGACACCGCGCGCTGGTACTGCTGAGCGAGCGGCAGCAGGTCGGCTGACTGCTTCGCGTCGCGCGCCGGATCGGCCTTCAGCTTGTCGATCCGCAGCGCGATGCCCTTCAGGTAGCGCGGGAAGTGCGCAAGCTGCACGTAAGGCGTGTCGATCACGAAGCGCTTGCCGACCAGCGCGGCGAGCTGCTGCTGCAGATCCGCGTGGGCCTGCGCGAACGGCTTCGCCTGCGCGAGTTTCTTCACGAGTCCCGCATATTCGGCGAGGATCTGCCCGACGAGCCGCGAGATTTCCTGAGCGAGCAGGTTCAGGCGGCTGCGGCCCTCGTCGCGCCGCGCGTGGAAGCTCGCGTCGTCGTCGGGCAGCGGATCCTGCAGGCACGCGCGGTCGAGCGCCGTGTCGATCAGCTGGTCGCGCAGCTCGTCCTGCGTGCCGAGCGACATGTACTGCATCGCCATCTCGCGCAGGCCCGGCAGGTTCTTCTCCAGGAACTTGATCGGCTCCTTCAGCTGCAGCGCGAACAGCCGCCGCAAGCCGGCCCGATGGATGCGCGCGGCCTCCTCCGGCGAATCGAACACCTCGACGTCGCAATGCGTGCCGCGATCGACGAGCGCCGGGTAGCCGTACAGCGTCTGGCCACGCCGGCGGATCTCCAGCAGCTCGGGGAGCTTGCCGAAATTCCACGTCGTCAGGTTCTCGTACAGCGCCGTCGCGCCGGCTTCCGCCGCAGCCGCCGTCTGCGGCGCCGCGCCCTTGCCGGCCTTCGCACCGCGGCCGGCGGCACCGGCCGTGGCGGCAGGCGCCGTGGCCTGGCCGGCTGCCGGACCGGCATCGGCCTCGCCGCCGGTCGAGATCGTCGACGCCGCGGCGATCTTCTGGAACTGCTGCTGCGCCTGCGCGCCGAGTTCCTGGCGAAGCTGCGCGAGATTGCGCCCCATCGCGAGCTGACGGCCGTGCTCGTCGATCACCTTGAAGTTCATGAACAGGTGCGCGGGCAGCGTCTCGAGCTTGAAGTCGGCCGTCTTCATCGCAACCTGCGTCTCGCCGCGCACGTCGGCGATCAGCGCCTCGACGAGCCCGCCCGCGCCGAAGCGCTCGCGGCCCATCCGCTCGACGAAGCCGGCCGCGTACTCGGGCAGCGGCACGCAGTGGCGGCGCAGCTTCTGCGGCAACGACTTCAGCAGCAACTGCACCTTTTCCTTCAGCATCCCCGGCACGAGCCACTCGCAGCGGCGCGCGTCGACCTGGTTCAGCGCGTACAGCGGCACCGCGAGCGTCACGCCGTCGCGCGGCGTGCCGGGCTCGAAGTGGTACGTGAGCGCCATCTCGACGCCGGCCATCGTCGCGCGCTTCGGGAACAGCTCGGTCGTCACGCCGGCCGCCTCGTGGCGCATCAGGTCGTCGCGCGACAGGTACAGCAGCCGCAGCTTGTCCTCGGGCTGGCCGCCCTGCTTCACCTCGTCGCGATACCAGCGCTCGAACGCGACGCCCGTGTGGATCCCTTCCGGGATCGCCTGGTCGTAGAACGCGTAGATCAGCTCGTCGTCGACCAGCACGTCCTGCCGGCGCGACTTGTGCTCGAGCTGCTCGATGTCGGCGAGCAGCTTGCGGTTGTGCGCGAAGAACCCGAGCTTCGTGTCGAACTCGCCTTCGACCAGCGCGCCGCGGATGAACAGCTCGCGCGCGCGCGCCGGATCCTGCCTGCCGAACGCGACGCGCCGGCGGTGGTAGATCGGCAGCCCGTACAGCGTCGCGCGCTCGTACGCGCTGACCTGCGCCGGGCGCTTTTCCCAGTGCGGCTCCGACAGCGATTTCTTCAGCAGGTGCGCGCCGATCTTCTCGACCCATTCGGGCTCGATCTTCGCGAGGCAGCGCGCGTACAGCCGGCTCGTCTCGACGAGCTCGGCCGCCATCACCCAGCGGCCGGCCTTCTTCGCGAGCACGGAGCCCGGCCACAGGTAGAACTTGATCCCGCGCGCGCCGAGGTAGTGCGGATCGTCGTCGGCCTTCAGGCCAAGGTTGCCGAGCAGGCCCGTCAACAGGGCCAGATGGACCTGTTCGTAGGTCGCCTCGACTTCGTTGAGCCGCCAGCCGTGCTCGCGCACGACGGTCAGCAACTGCGAATGGACGTCGCGCCACTCGCGCAGCCGCAGGTGCGACAGGAAGTTCTGCCTGCATGCGTCGACGAGCTGGCGGTTCGACTTCTTGTGCGCGACGGCTTCCTCGAACCACGCCCAGATCTTCAGCCACTGCAGAAATTCGGAACGCTCGTCGGCGAACCGGCGGTGCGCCTGGTCGGCCTGCTCCTGCGCTTCGATCGGCCGATCGCGCGGGTCCTGCACGGACAGCGCGCTCGCGATGATCAGCACCTCGCGCAGCGACTGCTGGTCGCGCGCGGCGAGAATCATCCGGCCGACGCGCGGGTCGAGCGGCAGCCGCGCGAGTTCGCGGCCGAGCGGCGTCAGCGCGTTGTCGTCGTCGACCGCGCCGAGCTCGTTGAGCAACTGGTAGCCGTCCGCGATCGCGCGGCCGGGCGGCGGCTCGAGGAACGGGAACGATTCGATCGCCGTCAGGTGCAGCGATTTCATCCGCAGGATCACCGACGCGAGCGACGAGCGCAGGATTTCCGGATCGGTGAAGCGCGCACGCGCCTGGTAGTCGCTTTCCTCGTACAAGCGGATGCAGACGCCGTCGGCCACGCGGCCGCAGCGGCCCGCGCGCTGGTTCGCCGCAGCCTGCGAGATCGACTCGACCTGCAGTTGCTCGACCTTGTTCCGGTACGAATAGCGCTTTACGCGTGCGAGACCGGTGTCGACGACGTAGCGGATGCCCGGCACCGTCAGCGACGTTTCGGCGACGTTGGTCGCGAGCACGATGCGGCGCGCATTCGACGCCTTGAACACCTTGTCCTGGTCGGCCGCCGAGAGCCGCGCGAACAGCGGCAGGATCTCGGTGTGCGGCGGATGGTGCTTGCGCAGCGCCTCGGCCGCCTCGCGGATCTCACGCTCGCCGGGCAGGAACACCAGCACGTCGCCCGGGCCTTCGCGACACAGCTCGTCGACCGCGTCGACGATCGCGTCCATCAGGTCGCGCTCGGCCTCGCGCGCGGTCTTCACGCGGTCGCGGCCGGCCGTGCCTTCGGCATTCTTCACGGCCGGTCGATCCTCGGCCACCGGGCGGTAGCGCATCTCGACCGGATACAGCCGCCCGCTCACCTCGATCACGGGCGCCGGGCGCTCGTCGCTGCCGAAATGGCGCGCGAAGCGATCGGCGTCGATCGTCGCGGACGTGACGATCAGCTTCAGGTCCGGCCGCCTCGGCAGGATTTCCTTCAGGTAGCCGAGCAGGAAGTCGATGTTCAGGCTGCGCTCGTGCGCCTCGTCGATGATCAGCGTGTCGTACGCCTTCAGCAGCGGGTCGGTCTGCGTCTCCGCGAGCAGGATGCCGTCCGTCATCAGCTTCACGGACGCGCCCGGCGCGAGGTTGTCGGTAAAGCGCACCTTGTAGCCGACCACCTCGCCGAACGGCGTGCCGAGCTCCTCGGCGATCCGGCGGCCGGTCGACGACGCGGCGAGACGGCGCGGCTGCGTATGGCCGATCAGGCCCGTGCCGCCGGCGCCGAGGCCGCGGCCGAGATCGAGACAGATCTTCGGCAACTGCGTGGTCTTGCCCGAGCCGGTTTCGCCGCAGACGATGACGACCTGATGACCGGCGATCGCGCGCGCGATTTCGTCGCGCTTGCCCGACACCGGCAGGCTTTCGGGGTAGGTGATCGGCGGGACGGGATTGGGCGCGACGGCGGCGCGCGGCGCACGCTCTCGGCGCGGGGGGCGTGCATCCGCTGCGCGGGGCGCATCCGCCGCCGCGGCCGGCT